>JAKSBB010000492.1 GCA_022361315.1 Desulfobacterales bacterium | reverse complement strand
GGTCGACCTCGTCTTGCTGTTAGGCTTGACGAGTTGTTTTGTGACCCGCTCATTGCTTTTTTCACTGACCAATTTTCAAAGATCAAACCCTCAACTTCCGGGCTGTTTGTGTTGAGCTTTTGTGCCCGACAAACCAGGACAATATACTCGCCTCGCCCTGGTTTGTCAAACACTTTTTTAACTATTCTAAAATAATTTTGTAATATTTCTTTTTACCTGCTCTGAGCAGGATTTCTGCACCGTCCAGATCCCCTTCAGCAACGATCTGATCAAAGGCACCAAGACGCTCTCCGTTGATATATGCCCCCCCCTGCTTCACCAGACGGCGTGCATCTGACTTGGACTTGCACAGACCGGTTTCACAGAACAGGTCCACCACAGGCTTTGTTCCAATCACATCCTCTTTACTATATGTAGAAGACGGTACAGACTCGTCAGCCCCGGCAGAGTGTTTGCCCCTGGGAATGGTTGCAGACGGCAGCAAGCCTTCCGGCACCTCAATGGAACCGAATACGGTGGCGGCAGCCTTCAGAGACTTCACGGCCTCGTCTTCGCCGTGACATATCTTTGTGGCTTCATAGGCCAGGATGGTTTTGGCCTTATTCAGATCCGCCCCTTCAAGGGACTTCACCGTTTCAATTTCGTCCATGGGCAGGAAGGTGAACAGCGCCAGGAATCTGGCCACATCGGCATCATCACTGTTTACCCAGAACTGGTAATATTCATAGGGAGAGAAACGTTCCGGATCCAGCCAGACTGCACCTTTATGGGTTTTGCCCATTTTGATACCAGAGGCCGTTGTAATCAGAGGAAAAGTGATACCAAAGGCCTGCTTACCCAGCGTCCGGCGCACCAGATCAATGCCGGCCACGATGTTTCCCCATTGATCACTGCCACCCATCTGGAGAAGACAGTCGTGGGTCTTGGCCAGCTCCATGAAGTCGTATGCCTGCAGCAGCATATAGTTAAACTCAATGAAGGTAAGCCCATCCTCGGATTCCATCCGAGACTTCACACTTTCCGCCTTGATCATCTTATTGATTGAAAAATGCCGGCCGATGTCCCGTAAGAAAGAAATGTATCCCAGCTTTGTCAGCCATGCGGCATTATCCAGCATCAGGGCCTTGTCGTCATTGAACTCTATAAAACGGGACAATTGTCCGCGGATACCCTCTTTATTCTCGTCGATCTGATCCTGTGTCAGCACTTTTCTGAGTTCGGTTTTTCCAGAAGGATCCCCGATCAATCCGGTACCGCCCCCCACTAAACCGATGGGCCGGTGACCCGCCCGCTGCATGTGGGCCAGGGCCATGATGCAGACCAGAGACCCAACGTGAAGGCTGGAGGCTGTGGGATCAAACCCGATATAACAGGTGGCCCGGTTGTTTTCCAGGTAGTCCTCCAGTTCCTCGTTGTGAGTGGTCGCCTCAATGAACCCGCGTTCTTTCAGTACCGATAAAATACTCATGCCGTTACAATTCCTTAATTCGCTCTTATTTTATTCTTATTTTTTAGTGTATTCCACTGCTCTGGTTTCCCGAATCACGACCACTTTGACCTGGCCCGGGAACGTCAGATTCTCTTCAATCTTTCTGGCAATGTCCCTGGACAGAAGCACGGCAGAGTCATCGGTAATCTTTTCACTCTCCGTAATTACACGGATCTCCCGACCGGCCTGGATGGCGTAGGTATTGGTTACGCCGTCAAAGCCATTGGCAATACCTTCGAGATCTTCAAGCCGTTTGACATAGTTTTCAAGACTCTCTTTTCTGGCACCGGAGAGGGCGTCGGCGGCCTGGACGATGTAATCGTAAACCGTCTCGGGCATCTGGTCTTCGTGGTGGGATGCGATGGCGTTGACCACGGATTCGATTTCGCCGTACTTCT
>JAKSBB010000794.1 GCA_022361315.1 Desulfobacterales bacterium | reverse complement strand
GCAGGATCGGATATCTGCTTCGCTGACCGCACCGTGGCGCAGGACACGGGCCGGGTCACAGGTGACGTCAAGGATTGTTGATCCGGTGCCTCCTTTTGCCTTTCCGGCATCAAGAATCAGGTCTGCATCGTCAACAATGGATCGGGGTAAGTCCGTTGCCCGTATACATCCGGGCTGTCCCGACAGATTGGCCGAGGTGCCGGTGATGGGAAAGTCCACAGATTCCGTCAATGCCTTTGCCACGGGGTGACCCGGCAGGCGGATGCCTATTTTTCCGGTGTTTGCCGTGAGCCTGGGCGAAATATGCGGGGCCGCATTAAACACCAAAGTGATCCCTCCCGGCCAGAACCGATCCATAATTTTTTCTGCGGCCGGGGGTACATCGGTCACCAGGTGGTGAAGCGATGCTTTGTTACGGATCAGAACCAGGATAGGATTGCTCTCGGGCCGCTGCTTGAGCTGGAACACCTTCTCCACGGCAGCGGGGTCCAGAGCATTGGCGGCTACACCATAAAGGCATTGGGCCGGAAAGATCACCACACCGCCTGCGGTGAGGATCTTTCCGGCCTGGTTTATAATGCCATGATCCGGGCGGAGGCTATCCGTCCGGATCATTTTTGTATGGGTTTCAGGCATGGAAATTAAGCAAAAGATGCCGCTTTTTTCTGTACCTTGGCTGCCATATCCTTCTTGAAGGCCGCCAGTTTTTCCGCCACAGCCGGATCGGAAACACCGATGATCTGGGCGGCGGTGATACCTGCATTATGGGCACCGGATTTACCGATGGCCATGGTTGACACAGGGATGCTCGGGGGCATCTGCACGGTGGCCAGCAGGGCATCCAGGCCCTGGAGGGCAGAGGAGTCTATGGGGACCCCAAGCACCGGCAGGGTCGTGTGGGCGGCAATAACACCGGCCAGATGGGCGGCATGACCGGCACCGCAGATCAATACCTTGATGCCTTTGTCCCGGGCCTCAGTGGCCAGTTTGGCTGCCTGATCCGGGGTTCTGTGGGCGGATGCCACCGTCACGTAATAGGGGATATCAAACTTCTTGAGCATGGTCAGGGCTTTTTCCATGACCGGGAAGTCGGAGTCGGAGCCCATGATGACGCCCACCTGGGGCGGAATGGCCATCCGTTTCAGGGCTTTGGCACCGATGTCCTTTCTCATGAAGCAGTCTTTGAACTGAATCTTTCCGCAGGCTTCATAGGCGGTATTGATGGCTGCTTCGACCGTGTCACCCAGGGCTGTGACGCCCAGAACACGGCCGCCGGCGGTGACAACTTTATCGCCGTCCATGCCGGTGCCGGCGTGGAAGACCACGGTATCTTTCACCGCATTGGCTTCGTCAAGGCCGGTGATTTCGTTACCGGTCTCGTAGGAGCCGGGATAACCGCCGGAGGAGATCACCACGCACATGGCGGCCCGGGGATCAATGTCAACTTTTTGATTGTGGAGGGTGCCGTCGCAGCATGCTTCCATCAGGGGGACCAGATCGCTGGCCAGTCGCATGAGGATCGGCTGGGTTTCGGGATCGCCAAGACGGGTGTTGAACTCCAGCACCTGGATCTTGTCGCCGTCCACCATCAGGCCGGCGTAGAGAACGCCCTTAAAGGGGGTGCCTTCCTTGGCCATGCCCTCAACCGTGGGAATCATGACCTCTTTCATGGCGCGGGTTCTGAGCAGGTGGTCCAAAACCGGGGCCGGGGAGTAAGCGCCCATACCACCGGTGTTGGGGCCTTCATCGTTGTCGAAGATCCGTTTGTGGTCCTGGGATTCGGGCAGGGGAACCACGGTTTTGCCGTCGGTAAGGCAGATGAAAGAGGCTTCTTCACCCTTCAGGCATTCTTCAACGACCACCAGGGCGCCGGCATCCCCGAAGGTGTTTTCCTTGAGCATGCCGTCAATGGCTTCCTCGGCTTCTTCAATGGTGCTGCAGACGATAACCCCTTTGCCTGCGGCCAGGCCGTCGGCCTTGACCACACAGGGGGCGCCCATGGCACGGGCGTAGGTTTTGGCCTTGTCTGCGTCGGTGAAGGCTTTGCCTTTGGCACAGGCAACCCCGTATTTCTGCATATGGTTCTTGGAAAAAACTTTTGAACCTTCCAGTTGGGCAGCGGCTTTTGAGGGGCCGAAGATGGCCAGACCTTTTTCCTGAAACACATCCACGATACCAGCCACAAGGGGGCCTTCCGGACCCACGACGGTGAGGTCGATGGCGTTGTCTTCGGCAAAAGCTGCCAGGGCAGCGATGTCTTCGGCGTTGATGTCAACGTTCTCAGCAAGGGTGCGGGTGCCGGCGTTGCCGGGCGCGCAGTAAATATTGTCCACCATGGGGCTCTGGGAAATTTTCCATACCAGGGTGTGCTCACGCCCGCCGCTGCCTACAACAAGGATTTTCATTTAGCTCTCCTAAGGTTAGTCCGTTTATTTTCTTCAATAGCCAATTCAATTAATTTGTCGAGCAATGCGGTAAAAGAGTAGCCGGCCACCTGGGCGGACTGGGGGTAAAGGCTGGTGGCGGTCATCCCGGGGATGGTGTTGGTTTCCAGGACAAAAAGTTCGCCGTCCCGCAGGATCATGTCTGTACGGGAGTAGCCTTTGAGGAACAGGGCCTTGTGGGTCTGTACGGCCAGGTCCTGTACCTTTGCCGTTATCGCATCATCAATGCGGGCCGGGCAGATTTCCTCGGTTTCTCCGGCCACATATTTGGCCTCGTAGTCAAAGAACTCATGATTTTCACCGGGGATGATTTCAATGACGGGCATGGCCTCAAGATCCTGGTTCCCCAGGACTCCGCAGGTGAGTTCCACGCCCTTGATATAGCGTTCCAGAATGATGGTGTCGTCGTGGTCGAAGCCTAATTTGATGGCCGCATCAAGATCCTTTTCCGCTTTCACGATGGTCATGCCCACACTGGAGCCCGCACAGGCCGGTTTGACAACGATGGGCAGACCTAAGGTTGCCACGGCATCGGGAATGGATATCTCGTCGGTGGTGTCATAGGCCAGGTATCCGGGGGTGGGTACCTTGGCCCCTTCGTACAGCCGCTTGGCCGTCAGCTTGTTCATGGCTGCTGCAGAGCCTAACACCCCGGCGCCCTGGTAGGGAATGTTTAGCAGATCCAGCAGGCCCTGGACCGTACCGTCCTCTCCAAAGGGGCCGTGGAGGATGATAAGGGCGGCGTCAATGTTCGGCGCATTCGTCACCAGCTTCTCAAGATCGAATTTCGGGTCGTATTGGGTGATTTCATACTTGTCTTTGTCCAGAGCCTCAAGCACCTGCTTGCCGCTGTTCAAAGATACTTCGCGTTCCGTTGATACCCCGCCGGACAACAGGGCCAGCCTGATTTTTTCCATAAAGAATCTCCTTTGGGTTTAAAGGCCTTGGTGAGTGCCCGATTTACACACGCTTCGCTGCTATCGTTGCTTCGCTGCTATAGCTGCAATTACTATCCTTGGATAATGGTCTGCCGGGCGGCTTCAAACTCCTCTCTGGTGATAAGATTTTTCTCGTAGAGGGTGTTCAGTTCAAGCATCTTCCGCTCGGCCCGGGCCACGGAATCTTCTATCAGCCGGGCACCGGGGTACCCCATATCCTCCGGATTGATGTGCTCGGGCAGCAGCATATTGCTGTTTTCCTTGGCCTTGATATTAAATGAGGCCAGACCCCCAAGAAGACGGACTTCCACGGCACGGTCCTGGAATTCGGGCGTGCCAAGCACTTCCTGAAGACTGGATGAGGTTTCTCTCATTCTTCGGTAAATGACCCAGACCATGAGGAGGATGATAATGGCCAGTCCCCCCATGACGTAGGGCAGGTAGTGGTAAACCCCTTTGAACAATACAACGGTGAGGCCCACTCCGGCCAGCAGGAACACGTGCAGCAGCAGGATGAAATAGGCTGTGAATATACTTCTGAACAATCCTTCTTTATCTTTTAAAAATTGCATACAAACCTTTATTTTTTTCTGGAAAGGGTATTCATGAGTCCGGACCGGTATTGGTCCCTGACCAGGGCGGCGGCAGGGCCTGTGCCCCGGACGGCATCCAGTTTGGATAGCAGATAGTTGAGCCGCTTGCCGAGATCCGCTTTTTCAGGTGATGCAGGATCTAAGGTGTCCATCAGATCCCGGGTATGGGCGATCTTTTTTTTCAGCTCCACTTCAGGGGGGAGGAATCCGGCATTTTTCAGTATTTTATGGGCCATTTTAAGGTCGTCCGGTACACCGGAATCATCCAGTTCCAGTGGGCGTCCCTTGCCGGGCAAATCCTCAAAGGCCCCGTCTTTCTGAGCCTTTTTGATTCTTTCCTCAACAATGGCTTCAAATCCCGGAATCATTTGGTGTAACGCGTCTCCTAAGCTTGATATGGCCGAACTATTGCGGCAAAAAGAATGGTCCTTT
>JAKSBB010000072.1 GCA_022361315.1 Desulfobacterales bacterium | reverse complement strand
GCGCGGCCTGCAACCCCTTTGCAGACCCATACGAGTTCCGGCCCTACCGCCTGGCCAACAAGATCGAGGCCGGTGCTGACTTTATCCAGACCCAGTGCATATTCAATATGGATAAGTTCCGGGACTTCATGAAAAAGGTGGTGGACATGGGACTCCATGAGAAGTGCTATATCCTGGCCGGCGTGACCCCCATGAAGAATGCGGGCATGGCCAACTTCATGAAGAAGTTTGTCCCAGGCATGGATATCCCTGATGACCTGATCAAACGCCTCAAGGGTGTGGAGAAGAAGGAGCAGGCTAAAGAGGGGATCAAATTTGCCCTTGAGCAGGTGGAAGAGTTCAAGGAAATGGAAGGTGTGGCCGGCGTACATATGATGGCCATTGAGTGGGAGCATAAGGTGCCCGAGATTGCTGAACGGGCAGGGGTGCTTCCGCGACCGGTGGTGTAGCGAGCCTGATAGACCGAATTGATAAGCGCCCGGAGAGAGTCCTCTCCGGGCGGCAATTTCATTGTTCTGTCATGCAGGCTTCTGATCTGTCATCACCTGTGACGCCAGTTCCGCCATGGGATTGGGTACGGAGCCCAAAGTCTGCTTGGCCCAGCCCAGAAACATTTCTGCTTCACCTTCCGGGGCATCATGGGTACCCCGGACAATGTCTATTTCCGGAAACGCCTTTTCCAACAGACTGATATACTTGTTTTTAAATGGGCACAGCCCCATGACGCAGGCCGACAGATGAATGGCGTCAACCCCCAGTACGGTGAGGGATCTGACCCGTGCCAGCAGCTTTTCCGGGGCAACCGCCGTGGGGCAGCCCGCGCAGTTGATGATGCCTGCGAGCTGTGCGCCGCCGTCCTCTTTATAACGTTTGAATTCTCCGCCGCTGCCGTATACATCCTCAAGGCATTTAAATGATGAACAGCCGAGATCCTGGGTGGTGTTGGTGCAGGTGAGAATACCGATTCTTTTCATGTGTCTTCCTCCGGGGGTTTAGGTTTTAATGAAACGGTCTGTAATAGACCAGTCTATTAGTAGGCGTGAAAAATTTTTTCAGACAGTTATCATGGCCAAAATCATCTTCTTATGAAGTGCCAGCGGCCCGCTGTCTCTGTTGATCTTCATCTTTATCAGGGCGCCGTGCCAGGATGAGACGATGAATTCCGCCATTTCATCTGTGGGCAACTTGGCCTTGATAAGGCCCGTTTCAGTGGCTTCGTCCAGCAGATTCCTGTAGATCAGGGCCATACGTTCCACCGCACCGGTGAGTTTATGGCTGAAGGCGGGATTCAAATCCCCCATCTCCTGGGCCAGGTTGCCTATGGGGCAGCCGTTCTCGAAATTCATCTCCTGGAACATGTCGATAAAGAAATCAAGGATACCCTCAATTTTGTCTATGGGAGAACGGGTAGTATCGTCCATAACCGGGGCGATCATGGATGCAAATACCGTCTCGAAATAGGAAATGACCTGGAGCCCGAAATCTTCCTTATTCTTGAAATAGAAGTAAAACGAGCCTTTTGGGACACCGGCCGCTGCCAGGATTTCCTGGATGCCGGTATGGTTGTAACCCTTGTGGTGGATGATTTGAGCACCCGCCTCAATAATTTTCTGTTTTGTATCCTGTTTCATAATTTAATAGTTGGAGATAATAGACCAGTCGTCTACTATAGTCAAGGCGGTATTTGAGGGAAACTTTCTTAATGGACCAACAAACCGGTGAGAAGACCGCAGTGACGCCTAAAGATTCCAGCCTTTAAAATGTCATCGGGTCAACCGCTCCGTCCACCTGTTTCTGTTTCATAAAACTGACAACATCTCTTCCGAATTCCTCCGGCAGGTCGGTATGGGGGAAATGACCACAGCCCGGATATAGCTTTACGGAAACCGGGCAGCCTGCCGTGGACATCCGCTCATAAAACGGGCGTATCATATCTTTGTTCAGGTCCTTCAGACCGCTGATTTTTTTGGGATAGAATGGTTCCTCATCCCCGAATATCAAAAGAATGGGAGAGTGGATATTGTCGTACCGTTTGAACAGACTGTCCGGGTCTTCCTTCCGGATTTCCATGCCGAGGGTATAGACATCCCTCAGGCTGGTGATGCTGTATCGATAAAATTCCGTGGGATTGCCGTCTATCATACCGGTGCGGATATCCGTGGAGAGGCGGGTGTCGGGATTCTCAGTTTTGAACATGCCGGAAGGAATCAGTTTGCCCTTGATTCGCAGCCTGTAAAAGTAGAAGTCTTCAATCAGGTCGGCATTGCTGCTGAAGTCCAGCCCGGCTTTCCTTTTATAGTAGGGCAGAGCCGCAAAGCTGTCTTTATCTGTGCTTTCGGCCAGGCTGTCCGGGAAATGTGCAGCCGGTAATTCTTCCAGGCCTGACGGCGCAATGAGAATCAGGCCTTCGACAGCTTCGGGATAGGTCAGGGCATATCCCAGTACAAATTGTCCGCCAAGGGAGTGGCCGCCGTAAAATGCTTTGGAGATGCCGAGGCGGTTGACCACCAGGTCATGGATGACCTCCCGGGTGTGCTGAAGGCTTCGGACCAGCGGATTGCCAAGATTGCCCGGTATGGATTTTCCGTAGTTGGGAAGATCCGGTACGATGACCCGTAT
>JAKSBB010000026.1 GCA_022361315.1 Desulfobacterales bacterium | reverse complement strand
CGCGAGGCGTTGCCCTGTTTCTTCAGGTCCTTGTAGAAAGCCGAGACGGCGCCGGCGAAGTCGCGCATCAGGCGGTTGTGATTGCCGAGTTGGCCGGCGTGCGTGTCGAAGCCGCTCATGGATGCGTAGTAGACGCGCGTGCCCAGCTCGGCGCGGATCATCGCGGAGATCATCTTCAGCGATCGCGCGAGGCGCGAGTTGGGGTAGCTCTGCTCGGTGGGCTTGGCCATGGCCGAGCGGATCTTCTCACTGGAGACCTGCGCGTCCAGCGCGGTGCGTGTGAGGAAGGCGGCGGGGTTGTCGGGGTCGGCGGTCGCGTCCTGGCCGGCCCGGTTGATCTGGTCGTAGCTCCTGGCCAGGTCCGGGTGCAGCTCGCTACCGACCCAGCGGAAGAGGTTGGCGTCATCAAAGGCGATGGGCGAGATTTTCTCGCCGTAGGTGGCCAGCGGGGCCTTATCGCCGATGGCGATGCAGGCGTTGGCTTCGGGTTCGCCGGCGCAGGTGTTGTCGAAGTAGCGACCGATCCAACCGTTGCCCTGCCCGCCGGTTTCGGGGCTGGCGGTGTGCCAGATGTCCATGCTCTTGAAGTGTGAGCGGTTGGGGTTGGGGTAGCCGACGCCCTGAAGGATGGAGACGAGGCCCTCGTCGTAGAGGTCTTTGAGCGGTCCCAGCGACGGGTGCAGACCGAAGCCGTCGGTCTTGCCGTGCGTGTCGAGTTTGATGACCTGGTTTTCCTTGATGCCGATGTAGGGTCGGGCGTTGTGGTAAGCGCTGTCGGCGTACGGCACGACGGTGTTCAGCCCGTCGTTGCCGCCGCCGAGTTGGACGACGACGAGGATGCGGTCGTCGGGCACACCGGGCCGACTCGACGTCAGCGGCGCATCGAGCGGGTTGTCGATGGCGAACGCCGAGCGCTGCAGGAACAGCGGCAGCGTGCCGGTGGCGGAGATCATGGCCAGCGATCGCTGGAGGAAGACGCGTCGGGTGTAGGCGTTGTCGGTCATGTCGGCACTCCGATTG
>JAKSBB010001195.1 GCA_022361315.1 Desulfobacterales bacterium | reverse complement strand
GGTGATGTATCCCGGGAAGCCGAGTCGTCATCCCGGTCGGTTTTCGAACAGGTAGCCCCCCTGAATCAGGCTGCAGGCGATATCAGCCAGGTGACCCAGGTGATCCGGGATATTTCCGCCCAGACCCATATGCTGGCCCTCAATGCCACGATTGAAGCGGCCAGAGCCGGAGAAGCCGGCCGTGGTTTTGCTGTGGTTGCCGATGAAATCAAGGCGTTGGCCGATCAAACCGCCGGGGCCATAGATACGATCCAGGACAAGGTCGACGCCATTCAGCATGCGGCAGGCACCATGGAAACCGGAATCGGCCGGGTGTCTGAGGCGGTTTCAAAAGCCAGCAACAGTGTTGCGGCCATCGCCACCGCCGTGGAGCAGCAGAGTGCCACCACCCGGGACATAGCCTCCAGCCTGAGCCGGGCTGCAGACAGCATCCATACATCATCCAGCCATGTCACCCAGGCCAGCACTGCAACCGTAGGCATCGCAGGGGAAATGGCGTCTGTAGATGAAACCGCAGGGACAATTGCCGCTGACAGCAGGCAGGTCAGTCAAAACGCCTCCGAACTCACCGCACTGGCGCGGAAGCTGAAGGCGCAGGCAGACCAGTTTACGGTTTAAGCCGGCTACCGAACCTTTTCACCCATTGGTCCCCCGTAGGGCCATCGCCTTCAAATGAAGTGGACTGGAATGCTACTTGCACAGATATAACACAGTGCGATGAGAACAACACACCCGGATACCGGATATGACCCCAGACCACCTCCGGATCGCCCGATACGCCCGGCATTCAGCATGACACCTGCCGTTTCCCCCTTCCGTCCCCCGCTTTGTTAATCGATTATATTTAGCTTATTTGATCACATATCATCGCAAATCATTTAAAAATCAATTTATTAGGAGGTGTAATAAATGATTTTTCAAAAAAACATCCCCCATTGGCTTTCTATGGCAGATATTTATCTGCATCGGTTATTCAAAAAAAACGCCCCGGCGGTTGAGGCTTCGCACCCTCCCCGGGCCAGGGGAACACCTTTGGCGCAAGACGCCCCAGAAAACTGGGACGCCACCCTGGATGCCATTGATGACTGGATTTGTATCATTGATAAAAACGCCCGTATCCTGAGATCCAATCAGGTCGTTGAATCAAAGTTCAATACACCGGTGAAAACCGCAGTGGGGCAGACCTGCTGCCAATTGGCACACGGGACACCCGGCCGGATCGACGGTTGCCCCCTGCCCCGGATGCTTGAAACGGGGAAACGGGAAAGTGCGGAGCTTGAACTTGCTAACGGACTCTGGGTTCTGGTGACCGTTGACCCGGTGAGAGATACCGCCGGAAAAATCTGCGGTGCAGTACATATAGCCCGGGACATTACCCAGCGTATCCTGATCCAAAACGAACGGGAACGCCTTGTCACTGATCTGAAAAAAGCCCTGAGCAGGATCAAAACCCTCAGTGGCCTGCTGCCCATCTGCGCCTCCTGCAAAAAGATCCGTGATGACAAGGGGTATTGGAATCTGCTGGAATCCTATATCGAAAGCCATTCCCATGCCTGCTTCAGCCACAGCCTCTGCCCGGACTGCATAGATTCGATTTACGGTGCAGAACCCTGGTATGCCGGTGTGAAGAAGGAATTACCCCAAAAACAACACAGAAAGAATGAGGATAACCGAGATGACCAGGATCGAAACGATGGGTAATACTTCCCGTCACTAAATTTGGCTGGCGAGGGCGCCAAAGGGATGATATAGACGGGACATGAAACCATTTGACTTTATATCG
>JAKSBB010001046.1 GCA_022361315.1 Desulfobacterales bacterium | reverse complement strand
TCCGCATCGGTGCGGTATACGAACCCGATCCGAGCAACAGGGCGGTCTACGATCGGATGTTTCGTGTGTTTAAAGGGCTGTATGACAGGAACAAAACTTTGTTCAGGACGCTCAATCAGGCAACGCAGTGATCCGGTGGCGCCGTGATCCGTTGGTCTTATCGGCCGGGATCTGCTTCCCCGTTTCGGGCAAGACCGGATGAGAGAATCGTGAAAACGGTGTCCGTAAGTTCCTCAGAGGATTGATGATCCGGATGTTCCAAATGATGACTGCACAGGGCGTCGATGATGCCGATGACTGCAATGGCGGAGAGACGGGAGGGCAGGGGGGCCAGGTATCCTTTTTCCTGTCCCGTTTTGAGTTGCGCCTCCACAAAGGCAGTGAACTGCTCACGCACTGCCTTGATTTCAGATCTTACCTCGTCATCAATACCCGATGACATTTCATTGGCATAAATCCGGGTGACCTCTTTATTGCTTAGGTAAAGGCGGATAATAACGGCCACGATGGATCTGAGATGCTCCGGAAAGGGCAGATCCGATTCCAGTTCTGCTTCAATGGCCGCCATGATCCGGTTCAAGCCGTGGGTGACGGTGGCGGCAAAGAGTTTGGATTTGCTGCTGTAATTGTAATATAGGGTGCCCTTGGCCACCCCGGCAGCCTCGGCGATTTCATCCATCCTGGCCTGGTGAAATCCTTTTCCGGCAAAGATGCGGCCTGCTGCCTTGATGATGCTTTCCTGTTTTTCTGCGTGGGTCATCTTAAATCTGTTTACGGCTTTTTTTAAAATTTATACTTCAATCGTATGTACCATAATCAATATGCCGAAGGACTGTCAATATTTAAACTGACCGGTCATTCTATTTGTATTTTATCTCTAAAACTGCCTGGGTTAAATGAATACGGAAGCAATATTTGAAGAACCGTGCTACTCTTTCCGTTTAATACCCCCATGGAGGGGCGCAAACAATAGGGGTTTGAAACCGGCAAAGGAAAAGATGGTAAGGAAAAGATGACAAGGAAGATCGCATGGGGCAATTTATAAGAAACGAAGCCTACAAGGGCAATATACAGGCGGTGGTGCTGGATTGGGCAGGAACTGCAGTTGATTTCGGATGCATGGGGCCTGCCGCTGTATTTGAGGCGGTGTTTGCAGAGCAGGGCATTCATGTCACAGGTCAGGAGGCCCGTCAGTTCATGGGGGTGGAAAAAAAGGATCATATCCGGAAGATGTGTGCCCTTGAATCTGTTTCAACGGCCTGGAATGAGAAATTCGGCCGTCTTCCCACTGATGAGGACGTGGATATGCTTTACGGGAGAACCGCCTCTCTGATGGTCGGCGCGATCTCCAAACATGCCGATGTGATCCCCGGCGTGATTGAAACGATGGATATAATCCGGGATATGGGCATTAAAATAGGTTCCTCCACCGGGTATGTGCAGGAGATGATGGATGTCCTGGTGCCCCTGGCCAGGGAAAACGGCTATGCACCGGATGCGGTGTTCTGTTCCTCCGATGTCCCTGCCGGTCGCCCTTATCCCTGGATGTGCTATCTCAATGCCATAGAACTCGGGGTGTATCCCATGGAAGCCATGGTGAAGATCGGTGATACCATTGCAGATATCGAAGAAGGCCTTAACGCGGGCATGTGGACCGTGGGCATCGTCAAAACAGGAAATGAAATGGGACTGAGCCGGGAAGAATTGGAGGCCCTTGATCCGGCGGAGGTTGAGCGCCGTACCCGGGCGATCCGTTTCCGTTTCGAACAGGCCGGTGCCCATTATATTCTGGACCGGACCGCAGATGTTGTTCCTGTGATTGAAGAGATCAACAGCAGACTGGCTGCGGGTGAGCAGCCCTTATCAGGTGCCTGAACAGAAGACCGCCAAGCCGGCGGGGAAATTAAAACGAAAGTGAAGCTAAAGCTGTTTTACAATGAAATGTGTCAAACGCCTGTTATGGTTTAAAAACAAAAAGGATATGCGAAAAAGCATATCCTTTCGTATTGGTGTGGTTTGTTGGCTATCTGTTCAGCCGCCTCCTGCCCAGACCGGCGAGACCCAAGAGCCCGATTCCCAGCAGTGCCATGGTGGCGGGTTCCGGTACCGGATTGTGGGTGCCGCCGATAAGATCATTGGCGCAATACGGGGCAAAGGCAACGGAAAAGCCATGGGAGAGATCGATCTCAAGACCGGTGGCCCCTTCAAAGCTGTAGGTCATCAGGTAGGGATCTGCTGAGCGCCTCCAATGGTTACCGGCTGAGGCGAGTTCAAGATCGTCTTTGTCAATACCGTTGGGGTTGCCTGACCGCACCCGCCAGGAATCATTTGTAAAGGTGTAATTGTATCCATCCGTATCCACCGTATAGATACCGTTGCCCGGAACAATGCTGTTGGCTGTTGGATCATAGAGGGGATCATCAAAGTCCGTATTTGTCTCGCCCTCGGTGAATTGAATATTGCTGTTACCACCGTCATGGACAAAAAAGTCCCAGTCGTCCCAGCTGGTGGTGTTGGAGGTGATGGCGTGGGAGTTGATAAACAATGAACTGAAGTTTCTCCAGCTTTGATCATCGTGCAGCCGTATGTCAACGGATTGGAGGATTCCCGAGTCATTCAGATTGACGCTGAGGCTTTGGATTTTCGGCACACCGTACTCGTCGCCGTCACCGTATTGCTCCCCAAGATGAGTTTCGTATTGTGGTTCGTTATTCCAGTCGATCCATGTGTCCTGGAATGTAATGGTCTGTGCCCAGGCCTGCGTACCGAATACACACAACACCGCGAGGGTAAGAATGATTTTTTTCATGGTACCTCCTTAGCTTGAAGGATGAAACACTTTCTTCAGATCATAACAGAAAGTATAATTTCAAAATAAGGATGGCACCATACGCCGAAGGAACCAATTTACGACTTTGGTATGAAAAAATGTGTTTGGGGGGGATGAAAAAAGCCCCCTGCCGGATTGGCAGGGGGCTTAAGTGTTACACTGAGAATTCATCTATGAAGAGGATGACATTCCGGCATTCATCCTCAAGGGCGGACAGTTTTTCCTGCAACCCTTCCGGATCCTGGTGTTTTCCGGCGGCCTCCACAGTCTGGGCGGCTGTGGCGGCAGATTCCGCCGCCAGGTATCTGAGGGTACCTTTGAGCTTATGGGCAGAGTTGTCGATATCTTCAAAATTTTCTGCTGCCACCGCTGTTTTGATATCTCCTATCAGGCCGGGGTAGTCTATCAGAAATTCTGCAAAGCATTCCTGGATTAACTCCATGTCATTGTCCATGATTTCTTTCAGTTCATCCAGATCTATGACGGCCACTCCTACCTCCGAATCCTGCTAAAGTTATTCTTTTTTCTGCTCCCAGAACTCCCGGCTTTCTTTCAGAATATCGTTGATATCATCGTCCAGATCCTGGGCATCCAGCTCTTTATTAAAGTCATCCACATCATCAAGGTCGTCCGTGGCATCCAATTCGTCATCCAACTCTCCGTTGATGTCAAGGTCGTCATCGTCGTCCATCAGGAGGTTGTCCTCTTCATCAATCCCTGTCAGATCAAGGTCGTCGCTTGAGTTGTCATCCTCCAGAGGCAGATCCAAGTCGTCTCCGTCTAGACCAAGATCATCATCTGTGTCATCGTCTTCCAGGGGCAGGTCCAGGTCATCGTCCGGGAGGTCCAGATCCATCTCATCATCCATACCGTAATCCGGAAGATCAATTGACAGTTCGGTATCCGCATCAGATTCCCCGTCCATATCGGGAAAGCCGGAATTGTCTTCCTCCTCTTCTTCTGCCACCGCCTGAACGGTATCTGAATCCGGAAAAGAAAACGCTTCTTCGGGCAATTCATCATCCATGTCCGGGAGACCGTCTGTGAGAGATATATCTTCATCCCCAGACATGTCCAGCCCGGGGCTGCTCAGTTCGGGTTCTGCCTCTGCCGGGGAGGAAGCCGACCGGTCGTCAATGAAATTACCATCCCGGTCAAACAGAAGGCTGCCACTCAGATTGACTTCGAAGTCAAGTCTGAAGGCAATCTGATTCTCATGAACAACAATCTGTCCGCCTTTTGAAGCCATTTTGGCAACGGCCAGACGTTCCTTGAGAATCTCTCTGACCGCTTCTTGGTCCAGGTCATCCTGGACCGCATCGATCAGGTCTTTTTCTCCGTTTTTTATGACTTCCGGGTCAGTTATCTTCATCACTTAAGATACCTCGTGTTTGTTCTGTTAGATATTGTATGCCGTATTGGCAAAACTGTTCTCAATAAATTTTTCAAGATCGATAATTTTGCCGATTTCCATAACATCATGCATGTATTTCTGAATTCTGTCCAGATCGGCGGCTTCGGGATAGAGGCCGTCCCACCGGATTGCCATGGGCTGGGAGAAAACGTTCTGCAGCACCTGGGGGTTCAGTCCCATTTTTCCCTGGGGATCCAGAAAATTTACGGCAACCTGGGCGGCATTGGTTTTGTCGTTTTCAATATATTCCCCGGTATCCACCAGGAGGGATACGAATTCCTGAACCGCTTCCGGGTGCTCCTGGATGAAATCCTCCTGCATGGCTACGATACAGCAGGGATGATTTTCCCAGCGGTTGGCCGAGTAGAATTCCAGATTACCGATCTCTCCTTTTATGGCCTTGGTGGCCACAGGCTCGGCAACCATGAAGCCTGCCACATCTTCGTTTTCTTTCATGATGCCGGGCATCTTAATGGGGGGCACAACCTCAAATCTGACGTTGATGGCTTTTTTGCCGGGGACGCCGGGTTTGAGTCCCAGTTCCTTGAGGAACTGGTGGGCCAGCATATGGTGAACGGACATCTTATGGGGAATGTCCACAACCTTATACTTATAAAAACTCTGGAGTGAATCAAATCTGTAATCGTAATGTCTGGAACGGACAAAGGTAGAGCCGTTTTTATGGGCGAAGAGCACCAGTTTGATGGGAGAATCATAGGCAAACAGGTCCATGGCGATGGGTGCCAGAACAAAGGCGCAGTCGATTTCTCCGTTTTCAAGTCCTTCCTGGATGGGATTCCATCCGGGCATGAGGCTGGTGGTCAGATCGAAGTGCTGGGGTTCCACGTCCCCGGTCTGGATTCTGTGTTTCAGGGCGCCCAGAGCCAGATGGTCGGTGATCTGGATGTGGGCCACATTCAGTTCCACCCGGCCCCCCACAATGCTTCTCTGTTTCTTCACCCGCTGGGTTTCACCCATGCCGCCGGAGAAAGCCTTGTTGATCGCCTCAGTGATCTGGCTTTCGTCAAAGGGTTTCGGGCAGTGGGCATTACCGCCGGCTTCCTGAATCGCCAATTGCTGACCCTTGTCCGACTGGGCGGTGGCCATGATAAAGGGCAGGGTTTTAAACTCATCCATTTCCCTCAGGGCTTTCAGGAACTCCAGACCGTCCATCTGGGGCATGTTCCAGTCAGAGATGACCAGGTCCGGTTTCTCCGCCTTGACTTTTTCGACACCATCCGCACCGTTTACCGCCATCACCAGGTTGGTAAACCCGGCTTTGCCCAGAATCTGCTTGAACATGATCCGCATGGTGCCTGAATCGTCTGCCACAACAATCTTGATGTTTGGATCTACCGCCATAAAACGCTCCTTAAATCGCTATGATATAAAAAATCTATTTTATCGTAATATTTAAAGTTTTATG
>JAKSBB010001082.1 GCA_022361315.1 Desulfobacterales bacterium | reverse complement strand
GCCCACGGCCAGGTCCAGGGGCGGGAACCCCACACTCTCGTATAAAATGATCTGGTCCGGGCCGGACCGCCCATTGGCCTTGCCTGAGACGATGTCCCCCAGTTCCGGAATATCAGGATCTTCGGAGAATTGTCCCTGGCGGATGGGCACCACCAGGTCGCCGGCAAATTCAAGGGCAGCCGCCTTTGAATCCGCAACAATGAGACCCGCCGACCGAACCGTATGAACGTCAATTTCCTGCATCTCCGGGGTAAATCCGCCGATGGCATTGACCAGCGCCCCCTGCTTCAGCCGACGGCCGTCAAAAACCGGCCGGCCAGATGTGGTGCAGGTGACCACGATGTCGGCACCGTCCACCGCATCATCAGAGGATGTTGTGATGGAAATCCGGGGCAAAGGGTTCACATGGTCCCGGGCCCAGTCCCGTAGATCCCGGCACCGGTCTTCATCCAGGTCCGCCAACCGGATCTCTTGAATATCCCGGACCCGGCAGAGGCTCTGCATCTGGGTTTTGGCCTGTTCACCGGCGCCAATGACGGCCAGCACCCCGGTATCAGCCCAGGCCAGATGGTGGGCGGCAACAGCCGAGGCCGCCCCGGTTTTCAGGGCGGTCAGCCAGTTGGCTTCGATGATGGCCGCCAGGGTCCCGGTCTCCTTTGAAAAGATCAGGATCTGGCTTTGCACCGTGGGCAGTCCCTTTACAGCACAACTGGGAAAGCTCGCCGCGCATTTCAATGAATAAAAGGCTTCACTGCCGTGGACGGCAGGCAGAAAAATGCAGTCGTCACCGGAGGGGTCAACATTGAGTGTGCCCCGGACGCCTGTGCGGATAAGTCCGTTACTGACGTCTGCGAACGCCTTCTCCACCACCTCAATGGCCCGGTCCGGGGGTAACAGGTCCCGCACCATATCTTCGCTTATGTATTTCATAGGCCTCCTGCCCGGGAATGATCCGGCAGGACAGCAGGTGCCGTCCCGCCGAGAATTAACAGATAGGTCTTAGGACTGCCCAATTAACGGTCTGCGGTTTCAGAGGCCCGGACCGCATCCGGATCTTTGGAACGCATATTGTCCCGGACCAGGGCCTTGATCAGGGCAAATCCCATCAGCACCATGATGGCGGAGAATGGCAGCGCCCCAAGCAGCATGGCCGACTTGATGGCATCCAGGCCGCCGGCGATGAGCAACACGGTGATCACCGCCGTAATGGTACCGCCCCAGAAAATAATATGGCCTTTCCCCTTTTTCGCATCATCCCCACCGGACAGAATGGTGTTGATAATCAGCACACCGGAGTCCGCAGAGGTAATCAGATAGGTCATGAGCAGGACAACCACCATGGCGGTCATAGCCTTGGCCACGCCCGAGGAAAGCATGACCTGCAGGGTGGCAAACAACTGGGCTTCCTGGCCGGCATTGAGAATGGCACCCCCGGCTTTTCCGGTGAGTTCCAGGTCAATGGCGGTGCCCCCCACAAAGGTGAACCAGATGAAGCACATGACGGCAGGGACCACCATGGTGCCCATCACGTATTCCCGGATGGTACGCCCCCTTGAAATACGGGCGAAAAACAGGCCCACGAAAGGAGCGAAGGCGATCCACCAGGCCCAGTAGAAAACCGTCCACCAGACCGACTGCCATTTATACAGGGTGGCTGCCGGTTCTTCCGGAGCGTTGGCCCAATAGGTCATGGCCTGGACCGGGAAGTTGATCACATAGTCCCAGATCCCGATGAAAAAAGATTTCAGGGCCACAGCCGGGGAACCGCAAATCAGGAAGAATGCGAGCAGGATGAAGGAAAGCACCATGTTAATGTTTGACAGCCATTTGATCCCTTTACCCACACCGGACACGGCGGAGAGAATGGAGGCGGCCATGATGAAGAACAGCCCCACCAGCATGGCGGCATTGGTGGGTTTCCCCGCGTCGTTTATCATCCATTCGGCCCCCACCATGGTATGCATACCGGAGGCAAACTGGGTGATGCCGTAGCCGATGGTGACGGCAATTCCCAGGATGGTGGCGATAACGGCGGTAATATCCACAAAATCGCCGATAGGCCCTTCAAGCTTTTTGCCCAGCAACGGGGTCAGGCCGGACCGGATGGTCAGCGGCAGATTCCGGTTGTAGCAGAAAAACGCCAGGGCCAGTCCCACAAGACCGTAACAGCCCCAGGCCGTCAGCCCCCAATGGAAAAAGGACCACTTGTACACCGACCGGAGGGTTTCTTCGGCCTTGGGTGCCACCAGCCCCATGATGGTGTCCGGGTTGCTGGCAAAATGATAGATGGGCTCAGCGGTGGAGAAGGTCAGCATCCCGATGCCGATACCGGCGCCGAACATCATGGAGAACCATGAAAAGGTGGCGAACTCGGGTTTTGCATCCGGCCCGCCCAGGCGCACCCGGCCCAGTGAGGGAACAACTGCCAGGGTTAGACATAAAATCACCACGAATGCCATGGCATAGATGTACCAGGGGCCGAAGGCCTCAAAGGACCATCCCCTGATTTTTAACAACAATGCCCCGGCCTGTTCGGGGAACACCACGGCCCACAGCACCAGAAGCCCGATGATGATCTTGCTTCCGATGGTTGCGATCCGGTTGAATCCTTTGTAAAACCCCTTCTCTGAAAGGGTAATGTCGAGATCGGTTACAGGTGGGGGAACTGCCATAGTACTCTCCTTCTGTCTTGGGTTGATATAATGTATCCATGGAGGCGGTAACGTCCCGCCCCCGGTTAAAACCACAGGGTTAACGAACCGGAAGATCAGGGGGTATGTGTCAGGAGGTAGTCGTTCAGCTGTGTCAGTACGGCCGGGTCCGGAGCCGCGGGGGTAAAGTCGTCAATCATTCGGTTCAGTTTTTTATCAATGGCATCCATGAGGGCCTGATTGGGAGAAACCGCCGGGGCCGCATCTCTGCCCGAGGGAGTGATGTCGGACACCCATGCGGCCTCCCGGCAGTTTTTCATGGTGTGGGGATGCATCAGATACTGGTTCTGCCATCCCACCTCTGCCACGGCATCCAGGGCCATGGCATTTTCATCCGTTTCCAGATCCGCGAAATAAGACGCCGCCAGACGGATCACTTCCAGGTCGGTGATGAATTTTTCATAGGACATGGCGGCGTATCCCGCAAGAATCCCGGCGCTGTGCATAATGAGATCCACCTTTTCACTGCAGGATACGAACATGGCCATCATGCTCTCCCAGCCGCTCTGAGCGGTGACACCCACCGCATCGGAACTGCTACCGCCGCACCGGCAAGGCAGATTGTACATCCGGGCCAGACCGGCGGTATATTTTACGGCTAAAGACTGGGCCGGAGACCCGACATTTACCCCACCGGTGCGCATATCCACAGGGGTGGTGTTAATCGCCATGACCACGGGGGTCCCCGGATTGATCATCTGGGCGATGGCAATGCCGGCAAGGGTTTCGGCATTGCCCTGGGCGATACTGCCGGCAAGGGTGACAGGGCTTGTGGTGCCGGTCATCACCCCGGCACAGATCACCAGGGCCTGTCCGCAGCGGGCATGGACAAGAATGGTATCCAGGCTGTTTCGGTCCATCTGCAGGGGGCTCAGGGTATTGACCAGGGTGATCACCCGCGGTTTCTCCCTGAATTTTTCAGGACCGCCGAAGGGGATAGACGCCATTTCCATGAGCTGGCCGACTTCCCGAGCGGTTCCGGGTATCCCCATGATACACTTGTCCGACAGGGTCATGGCGGCATGGGTCATGATCAGGTGCGCCGTTTCGGTGGGAATATCTTCGGGCTGAACCAGAATGCCGCCGTTCAGGCGGAAGTCCGGTGTCTGGTGGACCAGCTTGACAAAGCGCCGGTAATCGTCCATTACGGCGTTTCGCCGGGTACCATCCGCTTCAATGACGGCAGGGCACCCGTAGCCGGCCACGTATTGGGGGCGGCCGGCACCGATTTCCATATTGTGTGACGGATTCCGGGCATAGACGGTGAAGCTTGAGGGAGCGGATTCAAGACAGGCATTGATCTGATGACGTGTGAAGTAGGCGGCCCCGTCTCTCACCCGGACACCCCTGTCCCTGAGCAGGTCGAGAATCTCAGGATGATGAAGCCTGATCCCCACATTTTCCAGTATGATCATGGATGCTTCGTGGATCTGTTTAACCCTGTTCTTCATAAACACCTCCCCGGTATAAAACACCGCTGTTGTTCCATATGGCTTATGAAGACCATAGACAAAAGATCTGAACTTGTCAACATCTCAATCATAAAATTCTCATCTTTTTGGCAATTCAAGCAAAAACCGGCTGAAATCCACCCATGACACAATGGATAGTTCATAACTATTTTGCGAAATAGTGTTGTTTATCTGTTAATGGGCTTTTCGCTGGGACACGTAGGCTTCCAGTGCCTGCCTGATCTCCGGATCTATTTCAGGCGGCTGGTATGCATCCAGCCGTTCCTTTAATTTGGCCGTTGCACTCTGGTCCAGTCGCAATCCCCCTTTCCGGGTCCAGGCATCGTGAGAGTCATGGCAAAACAGGGCAGGGGCGAAATACTCGCTGCGGCAGAGTTGAAAGGTTCTGGGCTGGGTTAAAAACTGTCCGCCGATACCGGCTTCCGCCACGGCAGCCACCTCCAGCTCAAGTTCTTCATCGGGGATATCAATGGGTTGGATCAGCTTGCGCACCATACCGCAATACTCTTCATCCATAAGAAATTTCTCGTAGCTGATGGAGATATGTCCCCCCATCTGCCCGCAGGCATGGAGGACGAAGTTCACCCCGCTGCGGACGGCGGTCAACAGCTGCATGGCCCCCTCATACCCGGCCTGGGAATCCGGGCTGTGGGCATCGCACAGTCCGCCGCCGGAGCGGGAGGGCAGCCCGTAAAACCGTGCCATGGCAGCCGTTGCATTGATGAGTGCGGCCTGCTCGGGAACCCCCACGGCTGCGGCCCCTGTTTTAAAATTGGTGGCGGTGGAGGTGGAGCCGTAAATCACCGGGGCGCCAGGATTTACCAGCTGAGTGAAAACAATACCGGCAAGCACTTCGGCATTGATCAAAGAGAGGATGCCGGCCAGGGTCACGGGGCCGGAGGTACCGCCGATCACCATATTGGCAACGATCACCGCCTGGCCGTTGGCCGCCAGGGTCATCATCGCACCTACCATTTCGTCGGAATATTGAAGGGGGGTCAGGGCATTGATCAGGGAAACCGTATAGCATTTTTCCCGGACCTTTTCCGCATCCCCGCCGCAAAAGGCGATGGCCAGCATGTTCACCAGGTCTTCGGCGATCTGACGATCGGTCTGACACCCCATGAAGGCCTTATCACTGAGCAGCAGGTTGGACAGCACCATGTCCAGTCCCTGGGTTGCCGGGGGAACATCCTCGGGGTCAATCATGAGGTAGCCGTTCATACCGATCTCGGATGAGGTGTGCACCAGTTTACAGAAGTTGTCATAGTCTTTCATGGTACCTGGGCGCTGGCTGCCGTCCCCTTCGGCAATGAACGGGGCACCGTAGGCAGGCAGAAATACGAAGTGATCACCGCCGATGGTCAGGTTATGCGCAGGGTTCCGG
>JAKSBB010000357.1 GCA_022361315.1 Desulfobacterales bacterium | reverse complement strand
TCAAGCTCTCTTTCAATGGCGGCATTGTTGATGGTATTGGCCAGAATGGTCATGGCGTCCAGTACCGTAATCCGCGAGGCCTGCAGGATAGAGAATATGCTGGCAAACCGGGACATGGCGGATTTCACCAGCACCGGCCCGATAATGGGCATCCTGAGCATCAGGCTGTGGAAAATCAGCCTTCCTCCCGGGGTTTTTGCAAATCGGATCAAAAAGAGTATCGTTCCGGCAGTTGCCAGGATGATCATGGGCCAGTACTGGTCCATAAACCGGTAGAGGGCGATGCAGATCTGGGTGGGGAGGGGCAGGGCAATGCCGGCACGTTCAAAGATGCCCACAAACTTGGGTACGACCATGGTCAGAAGAACGATAAAAGAGGTAAGAAGAAAGCACATCACGATCACGGGATAGCGCAGGGCTGCACGGATATCATTTTTAACCTTTTCCTCATGTTCAGTGATATAGATCAACCGCTCCAGTACATCAGGCAGGGTACCCGAAGTCTCACCGGCCCTGACCATGGCACAGAACAGGCCGGAGAAGGCATGGCTCTGGGCGGAAAATGCCTTGAACAGGGTATCTCCCTTTTCAATGGCCTTCATCATCTCTGCTGTGGCCCGTTTCAGGACTCGGTTTTCCGTCTGCACTTCCAGCACATTGAACACCTGGATGATGCCGATGCCGGCTGCAATCAGGGTGCGAAACTGCTTGGCATAGAGAATAAGATCCCCGGATTTTACACCGAACAATGAAAATCCTCGGGTGCCTCCCTCTTTTGTCTCCTTCACCTTGTCAGGAATCATATCCTGGAGGGCCAGCATTTCCATGGCTGCTGTTTTGGATTCCGCTTCGATTTCCCCGGAGACAATATCCCCATTGGCATCATAGGCCGTATAGTTGAAACCGGGCATAAGTCGTATTCCTCAGTTTAATTGACCATGATTGCGGACATGGCTTCTTCGGGGGTGGTCAGCCCCTGAACCACCTTGTGGATCGCATCGTATTTAAGGCTCTTCATCTGTCCGGACTGTCTTGTTCTGCGTGCAATTTCCTGGGCGGAAACCCCGTCGAGTATCATCTGTCTTACGGTGTCGTTCATGTACAGGATTTCAAAGAATCCCACCCGGCCTTTGTAACCGGTATCCATGCAGTGGCTGCACCCTTTTGCCCGGACAAAGGTATAGGGCTTGGGCTTTAATCCCCAGAATTTCAACTGATCTTCATCCGGTGTATATTCCTCCTTGCAGTATGGGCATACCCGCCGGACCAGCCGCTGGGCAATGGTCACCAGCATAGTCGAGGCAACCATGAAAGGTTCCACCCCCATGTCGATGAACCGGGTAATGGCCCCTGCCGCATCATTGGTATGTACCGTGGAAAATACCAGATGGCCTGTAAGTGATGCCTGTACGGCAACGGCCGCAGTTTCCGTGTCCCTGATTTCACCCACCATAATGACATCGGGATCCTGTCTCAGAATGGATCTCAGCCCCGAGGCGAAGGTCATGCCCGCCCTGTGGTTGAGCTGGACCTGACGCACATGCTCCATCCGGTACTCCACGGGGTCCTCCAGGGTGATAATATTGGTGTCCGGGGCGTTGATCTCCCTGAGCATGGAAAAGAGGCTGGTACTCTTACCGCTGCCTGTGGGGCCGGTACACAGGATCATGCCGTATGGCATCTGAATCTTCTCTTTCAGGGCTGAAATATCCTTTGGCAGAAATCCAAGCCGGTCAAGGCTGTGAATACCGCTGCTGGTATCCAGCAGGCGAAGGACCATGTTTTCTCCGTATACCGTGGGCAGGGTGGAGGCCCGGATATTGATTTCCTTATTGTTGACAATAACGGTCATCCGGCCGTCCTGGGGTACTCTGGATACTGAAATATCCAGACCCGCCAGTATTTTCAACCGTGAAATCATGGGCAGAAACATGCGTTTGGGCGGTGAGGGAATGGCGTGGAGTTTACCGTCCACCCTGAAACGTATCTCCACATATTTCCGTTCCGGGCTCAAGTGGATATCCGTGACCCCTTCACGCACCGCCTGGGATAGTATGGAGTTTACCAGTTTGACAACGGGCGCCTCTTCCGCCATGTCCTGGAGGGATGTTTCGGTGATACCGGTTCCCAGAACAGGTGCCTCCTCCTCATCTCCTTCCATTGCTTCGATGTCCTGAACCTGTTTCATCACCCCGTCTTTACCGGCAAAGGCGCCGTAAAGGCTGGACATGAGCAGGGTAAAGTGCTGCTCCGAGCAAATCACCGTCTCAACTTCCATATTGGTCATCACCTCGATGTAGTCGATGGCGATAATGTCCAGCGGATCATTCATGGCGACGGTCAGCACCCCCTGGTGGTTTGAGATGGGGACGGCACTGAATTTAATGGCCGTATCCACGTCCATAATGCCGGTGAGATCCGGGGAAACGGTGTAGTCCTGGGGATCATAAATTTTAAGGTTCAGCTGAGAGCCGATGGCATTGAGAATGGCGGCCTCCGAGACAATGTTTTCCCGGATCAGGTATTCCCCGAGTTTCAGGTCCCTGCTTTTTTTACCCAGTGCATCTTCAAGCTGGGCTTCGGAAAGGAGATCCGCATCAATGAGGATTTCTCCAAGGCGTTTTCGTTTTCTCATGAGGCCTGTCCTGTGGTTTGTGGTTCTGGTACAGGGGGAAACTCAAGGGCAATGGGTTTCTCTGTTTTTAAATGGTGTTTTGCAAATTCCCTGGCGGCAGACAGTGAGGGAAATGTTTGATCCATAACGACGAAAAACTCGTAGGTTTTCCCGGTTGGATATGTCAATAGTTTCATTGGTGTCTTCTTATCCGACAGGGCCAGGGCAAAGGCCTCTTCAAACTGCGAGGTTTTACGCAAAACCAGATAAACCCCCTTTTCCGGGGGGATATTCTCCGGGGGAGAAGGAAAGAAAAGCCGGTGTCCGTATTTGACCTGTTCCGGGGCTTTGATCTGTGGATTGGCTGCCATCAGGGTGTTGAGCAGCGGCCTGGAGAACCGTCCGTAAACCCGGCTGATCATCGCGTATAAGGTGGTGTCTCTGGGCACTGTTGCCCTGCCGTACCCTTTGGTCCTCTTTACAGCGGAACTTTTTCCGGAATCCGTGATGTTTTCCGAATTCTCTGTACTTTGTGGCGCAGGGAGAGGGGCCGCAACCGGAGCGATACCCACCGAAGCCTTAATGGGGTTTGGTTGTCTGGGCGGAGGTGCTTTTTCCCGATTGACCGGTATCTCTTTTTCAATAACTACGGGGGGAGGACTTGATTCCGGGATATGCAGAGCCTGGTTCCAGAAATACCCGCCACCCATCAACATCAGCAGCATTATCATCACAGGGGCCAATAAGCGTCGTCCGAGGGGTGGTTGCTCATTAGAATGCAGCGCGTTGCGGGCGCACGCCCTGGCCAGAAAAAAATCGGCCTTTTTCTTTTCGCGAACAATGATGGCCAGGATCACCTGATGACAAAGGGTGATCATTTTTCTCGGAGACCCGTTTGAGAACCTGTGGATCACCCAGAGGGCCGGGACTGAAAACAGGTGTTTTTCCTTGCCGGGAACAAAACAGCAATTGAGACGGTAACGTATCAGCTGTTTGGATTCGGTA
>JAKSBB010000967.1 GCA_022361315.1 Desulfobacterales bacterium | reverse complement strand
TATGTGAAGGGCAACGTCTGGGAAACCGTTGAAGTCACCCAGGCTGCGGTAGCCCCCTTCTGGGCACCGAAAAACTAGAAAGGCAGTAGCGAACAAGCCTACCGGTTCTGCTTCAGGCAGAACCGGATAAATTCCGGTATATCACTGGCCCGGTCAAAGCGAAGATGGGTCATGGCACGGGTCATGGCCACGTAGACCAGGTTGAACTCATCCGGGTCCGCATCTTCCGCGGTGATGGGGCAGCCCTCCTTCATCAGGGGAAGAAAATCGTCCATCAGCAGCACCTGCCGCCATTCCAGGCCCTTGGCCTTGTGGGCAGTGGTAAGTAGAATCCGGGGCGGTTCCTGATTCTGGTTTTGGTCCTTACTTTGCTCCTTCTTTTGATCTTGGGCCTTTTCCAGCACCCGGTCCACCAGGCCCGGGAGTCTGGACCTGTACTTTTCCACAAGCCGGCACTGGCTTAAAATCTCAAAATCCTCCACGGTCCTGGCATAGGATTTCAGGGCATCGAATTGCCTGAATCCCCTGATGTACGGATCTTTAACCTTCTCCATTGATCCTTCGTAGAGATAATAGACATCCTTGAGCCGGGGCAGGCGGTAACCGGTTACCCCGCCGATAAAGCCGACGTTATGGCGGTTGATCAGGGAGGCCGCCTTGTCGAAAAGGCCGGCATTGGTCCGGGCGATGATGGTATAGGCGGATTTATCCCAGGCCGGTTTTTCCGGCACTTTGGTGCCTTTGAGCTGCCGGGATTCTTTCTTAAAGGTTTTCAACACCATGTTGGCCACCCGGGCCACGTTGTTATCAAACCGGAAACTCCGTGTCAGGTATTCGGTCCGGGTGGCGTTGAGGGTTTTCAGGCTGTCCTTTGCCCCCCTGAAGCTGTAGATCTGCTGATGGTTGTCCCCCACCAGGATGAGAGCGGCGGGCTGGGGACGGCCCTGCTTTGCCCGGGTCTGGGCAAACACCAGGGAGGCGGTGACGGGGTTGATATCCTGGGCCTCGTCCAGAAGGATGCAGTCGTAGTTCAATATGGGATTGGACAACTGGTAGAGTTTCAGATACCCGTCGTGGAGCATCCCGATATCCGGATGGGAACCATCGCACATCAGTCGCCCCAGCCGGTTGGCCAGGGTCACCAGGTCCGGCATGGGTGTTTTGTTTTTTTCGTAAAATGCCCGGGCGGTCCAGGGGATGTGGCGGCGGTCTACTTTGGGATCGGCAGAGACCAGGTAGCGGTTCAGGGTATCCATGGCAAACCGGGCGTCTTCGTAACGTTCCGTTTCCAGGGCGGCCATGACCAGGTTGGCTTTGAACCCCGGCACCAGGCGGTCCTTGTGCGGGAACCCTTTGACCCGGAAGGCCAGGGCATGGGTGGTCCTGGCGGTGACATTGGAGGGGAATCTTCGGGCCGCCTCGGTCTGGACACTCTTGTTAAAGGCAATATAGAGAAACCGGGTATGGGGACGCTGCCGGGTGTAGGCCTCCAGGGTGGTGGTCTTGCCGGTACCGGCGAAGGCCATTATTTTCAGGGTTTCCCCGGGGGCCAGATCGCAGTCAACGATCCGCTGCTGTTCTTCGGTGAGTTGCATGGGCGGGCTTATTTCAGAAAGAATCCTCTTTTTTGAAGAAATTCTTTCATACCGGGTCGGATGATCTGACCGGTGAATTCTCCCAAAGGTTTTGACCAGTTCCGGTCCTTGAGTTTTTCAGTCCGCCTGCGGTAATAGGCGTTGAGGAGGGCGTCAAAATCGGCCATGGCAGCCTGGTCGCCTTCCGGATCCGGTTTGCCCTCCGGGCCGTAAAAGGTCTCTTCCCGGAGAATCATGTCCACAGGAAACCGGGGTTTGACTTCCGGATCCTGATCCGGGTATCCCAGGCACATGCCGAACACGGGAAAGGCATGGTCAGGGATGCAAAGCAGTTGGGAAACCGTTTCCGGATCATTCCGGATACCGCCGATGAAGACGCCCCCCAGGTCCATGGATTCCGCTGCTATCATGAGGTTCTGGGCAATCAGGGCCGTATCCACCGTTGCCACAAGCAATTGTTCCGCCCATCCGGTTTCCGGGGGGATACCGTGGGACTCGGCGGCTTCCACCAGCCGTGTCAGATCCGCACAAAACACCAGAAACACCGGGGCCTGCACCACCCAGGGCTGGGGGCCTGCCAGGTCGGAAATCGTCCTTCGTTTTTCGGGATCTGTCACATGGATGATGGTATAGGCCTGGACATGGTGGGAAGTGGCGGCGCATTGGGCGGCTGCCACAAGCGCGGCCAGGGTGTCATGGTCCACCGGACGGTCTGTGAATTTTCTGATGGAGCGGTGCTTTTTCATCAGCGAAATGGTCTGGTTCTCTGATGGCGACGGATTCATGAATTCTTGTTCCCTGCTTTTCATTTCTTGTTCCTTGCTTTTTCAGCTTCCAGAATATGGGCACCCAGCTTCTTGTCGTCTCCCATAATATGGTTGAGAATCCATGCCTTAATCTTGTCCATCAATTGATCCATGGCTTTTTCCGAATAGGTTTTATGGTTGGTGCGAAAGGCTTTGAGGGTTTTGATATAGGTCTGGTGTTCTTTTGTATGCGCCTCCCGGTCCGGGTAAGCATAGATATCCATGTACTCTTCCTCCAGCTTGAAATGATGGTTCACGTACATGGAAAGAAAGGCCACCGTATAGTTGAACTTTTCCTTATCTGAGTTGTCTTCTCTGGCGGCCTTCATCCGGATGAAAAGGTCCATCAGTTCCCCGTGCTGAAAATCCTGCCAGACCACGCCTGTGCGGTATTTTTTGTCCAATCCCATTGGAACTGCCTCCTGTGTCATTCATTTCTGGTAAATTACCATGCCCGTTAACCGGTGACAAGTTTTGCTCCGGCATAGATTCCCCTGCCGCCCCCGGATTGCTTTAAACCGCCATAAATTTTATGCATCGCATTGTTTTTATTGCATCCCGGGTGTTTAACCCGGCACGTTTTTCTTATGAAACCGGTGAATAGAAGGGGGACATATACTGGCATTTAATTTGCTATGCTAAGCGGCAATTTTTTAAATGAGGGAATAAAAGCATGAAATTAAAAGCGAAATTATTGTCAATCAGTATTGCCGGATTTATGGTGATTTTCTGTGTCAGCCTTATGGCCACGTTAACATATTATAATCGTGTGAAGCATGAGCGGATGGCCAAAGCCGTCCAATCCGCCCGTAAAAATTTTGAAGTTGCCATGGCAGCAAAAAAGAAGGTCTGGCAGACCAATGCCCTGCAAATCGCCAACAGCTCGGAGGTCAGGAAGGCGTTCCTGGAAAATGACCGGGAAAGGGCTGACCGGGTTTTAAAGCAGCTGGGCAGACTCTTTAAAGAGAATACCGGGTTTAAAAATGTACAGGTGCATCTGATAGACAAAGATTTAAACTCTTTCTACAAATCCTGGGCACCGGAAAAATTTGGCGAAAAACTGACCCACTCCAAAGGATATGCCCGTGTTAAGTCCTTGAAGAAATCCTTTGTCGCCATGGAGATGTCTTCCAAAGGGTTGCGCCTTAAGGGACTTTTCCCCATTCTGGATGGCAGCACATTTATCGGTATTGCGAATTTTGAAGGGGGGCTCAATTCCATAAAAAGAACCTTAAAACCCTATGGTATTGATTTTATCTATTTTATGGATTCGGCGTTTCTGAACATTGCCCGGAGAATGGCAAAGAAACCTAAAATCGGCAATTATATTGTCAATCAAAAGGATGTGGACAAAGACTTTTTTGAGTACATCCAAAAACCGGGGATCTTCAATGGGATCCTTGGGTCTGAATTTCATCAGGACGAGCGCTATCTCAGTGTAAAAGGAGCTTTTCAGGGGTTTTCAGATAAAGGTGCCGGTCTGTATCTTCTCGGGGTTAAATCGGAGATTGCCATGGCAGATGTGACTGCATTGAAAAATCTGATGTTTACACTGTTTTCCGGACTGTTTGCCGTGTTCATCATGTTTTTTCTGGGGATAATCTATTTCATTAACCGGAAGGTTGTCCGCCCCATCAACACTGTTGCGGGGGGGATGGAAGATATTGCCAGCGGTGAGGGGGATCTGACAAAACGCATCCGGGTGAAAAACAGGGATGAAATCGGCATTCTTGTGGGCTGGTTCAACTCCTTTCTTGAAAAGATACAGGGTATTATCACAGGGATTTCCAAAGATGCCGGTACACTGGAGACATCCTCCACGGAGTTTTTAAATATTTCAGAACGGATGTCCCAGGGGGCCAGGCAATTGGCCGGCAATTCCAAAACGGTTGCCGATGCGGCTGAAAATATGAGCCGGACCATGTCATCTGTGGCGGCGGCGGCCGAGCAATCCTCCGCAAATATCAACAGTGTCTCCACCGCAACCGAAGAGATGACCGCCACCATCAATGAGATTGCCCGGAACACTGAAAAGACCAGTTCGACAAGTAGCCGGACCCTGGCAAAAACAACGCGGGCATCGGAAAATATCACGGCCCTGAGCCAATCCGTTCTGGAGGTTGGTAACGTTGTGGATATCATCAACGATATTTCAGCACAGACCAATCTGCTGGCCTTGAATGCCACCATTGAAGCCGCCCGGGCCGGTGAGGTGGGAAAGGGGTTTGCCGTGGTTGCAAGTGAGATTAAGGGGCTCGCCCTCCAGACCGCCGAGGCCACCCTTGAGATTAAAACCCAGATAGAGGGTATTCAGGAATCAACCCGGGACACGGTCACGGAAATAGAGGAGATTACCCTTGCGATCCGTGATGTGAATGAGATGATCGATCAGGTTGCCGCCGCCGTGGAAGAACAATCCGTGACCACAGGGGAGATTGCCCAGAGTGTTACCCAGGCTGCCCAGGGAACTCTGGATGTCACTGAAAACGTCACCCAAAGCTCTGCGACCGCCCGGCAGATTGCAACGGATATCGCAAAGGTGAATACCTCATCTTCCGAAATTTCGGAAACCGGTGAACAGATAAAAAAGAATGCTGAAAATTTGTACGCCCTGTCCAGGAATTTAAAAACCACTGTTGACCAGTTCAAGATATGATCGATTTTCAACTGGCTGCGGCGCATTTACAAATGATGGACGGCCTGATACACATGTCCAGCCATCAACGTAAATACATATCAGGAGACAAGTATGATAAGGGCCGCTGAACTAAAGGATTGCAACAGACTCACTGCACTCTCCCTCCAGGTCTGGCTGGATACCTATGCGGTGGACGGTATCAATGAAGAGATCGCCGCCTATGTATTGTCCCTGTTTACACCGGAAAAGTTTGAAGCCATCCTGGCGGATGATAATTACAGGGCATTGGTATACACGGAAGATGGCTGCCTGCGCGGGTATGTGCTGGTGAATCTGAACGGTCGGTTTCAAGGGGAAGAGAACGGGTTTGAGATTGACAAACTCTACGTTCAGGCCCCGTTCCAGGGCCGCGGCATCGGCCGCGCCCTGCTGGGGGCGGTGCAGGAAGAATACGGCAGCCCCTTCTGGCTGTACACCTGGGTGCGAAACCGGTCCATCGGATTCTACAAGCACTATGGGTTCAAGGATATCGGCCGCTACGATCTTCATTTTGAAAGCGGTGTGGTGGAGAACCGTGTCCTGGCTTACACGCCTTGATACCGCTGCATTGTCCGTCTTTTTCAGTGGTGTTCCCGGGGCAGTCCGGTGACTGCCCCGGAAGGTCGCGCTATGAATCAGAAATCCTTGAAGTCATCGTCATCCTCAAAGGGGATGACCTGTTCCGGTTTGACTTCCCTTGCATGGGGGCTGCCGGCAAGGTGTTTCCGGTCTCTACCGCTAAGGGTCGGTGCCGATAGATGTCCTGACGAATCTGCAGCACCGATGGTTCCCAGGGTCGTCCCGCTGCCCTTGCCTTTCACCATGATGACAAGATCGTTGACATAGTCCCGCAGTTGTTCTGCCTGGGCATTCATCTCTTCCGCCGCAGAGGCGGATTCCTCGGCATTGGCCGCATTCTGCTGAACCACCTTGTCCATTTCGCTGATGGCAATGTTCACCTGGTCAATACCGTTGGACTGCTCGCCGGAGGCTTCGGATATTTCGGTGATGAGCTCACCGACCTTGTCGCTGCTCTCCGCCACCCGGACGAAATCTTCGTTGGTGGAGGCCACCAGTTCAGAGCCTTCGTTCACCTTCTGTACGGTGCCTTCGATAAGCTGGGCCGTATCCTTGGCCGCTTCGGCAGCCCGCATGGCCAGGTTCCTGACTTCATCCGCCTCCACGGCGAAACCGGCACCGGCCTCACCTGCCCGGGCCGCTTCAACAGCCGCATTCAGGGCCAGCAGGTTGGTCTGGAATGCGATTTCATCAATGGTTTTGATGATCTTGGAGGTTTCCTCACTGGCCTGGGTAATATCTGCCATGGAGCGGGTCAGCGACCCCATGGAGCGGTTGGCCTTGACCACCACCTGGTTGGCTTCCTTCATCAACCCGTCTGCGTGGGATGCGTTTTCCGCATTCTTCTTTGTCATGGAGGCCATCTCCTCCATGGACGAAGAGGTTTCTTCGATGGAAGCGGCCTGTTGTGATGCGCCTTCCGCCATGGACTGGCTGGCGTTGGATACCTGGCCGGCGGCGGATGCCACCTGGTTCGCCCCTTCCCCCATGCCGTCGGTGATCCGGGTCAGAATCCGGATAATCCCCCTGGCGATGATAAAGGACAGGAAAACACCGGATAAGATGGCGATGCCTGCGGTGATGGCCACATTCCGCCGGGTGCTTGATGCGGCCTTCAGCATGGCCTTATCGGTGAGCATGTTCCGCTTTACCTCGTCCCTGAGGGTGTTGAGCAGGGTCTGCACTGTCTGGAGGTTGGGCGCGGTCTGAACGGCATAGATGGATGCCGCATTTCTCTGCCCCTGCAGCAGGGCCTGGGCCCGCTGCTGGAGTTCCGCCAGCAGTTGTTTGGTGGTGGTCAGTTCGGGCAGGGACCGGGTTTTGAATAAATGTATGGCCTGGTTTCGTCCCGCCACCAGGCTGTCTTCATAGGCGATGGCCTGTTCAAACAGATCCGACACCTCTGCCAGGTGTTTTTCCGTCTGGGTTTGAAATATATGTTTCGCCCGGTCCAGGTCACCTGCGGCAATGGCCTCGTCAATATGAATGGCACTGGTATGCAGGGCATTATGGGGCGGTTTTACCCGGTTCAGGATCTCCCGGAATGTGGGGTTCTGGGCTGTGAGCGCTTTCACCTGGCCGGATGCCAGCCATTTGCCGAATCCGCATTGCTCAGGATTCGTTTCCACCTTGAGCCGGGTTTCCTCGATGATACCCCGGCTCACCCGGCCTGCCCAGCGTCTGTGATCATCCAGACGGAGGCGCAGGGTGTTGCGCAGCCCCACATGGATCTGGCGATAGGTGTCACTAATATTTTTGGCTGAACTGTGGAGGCGTTCGTGGGGGGCCTTGATCTGCTCCAGAAGCCCGGCAATCTTGCTGTCGGAGGCGGCTGCTTTGGCCGCAGCCTCTCCGTACAGCCATTTTCCGAACCCGCAGCGGGTATGGTCGGTCTCCACTTCAATGGCCGCCACGTTGTCCAGAATGGCTTTTTGAATTACGGCAGACCATTCCAGATGGTCCCCCAGTTTATTGGCGATGAACCCGGGAAGCCCCGGATCTGCCGGTGCGTATGCCTTGTCAATGGCAATGGCGGATTCATGAAGCAGTCTGTGTGGTTCCTCAATCTCTTTTAATATGGGTGCAAGGGAAGGCACAAGGGCTTCGGCCTGTTGCCTGCCGGGGCCGTATAGCCATTGGCCGAACCCGCACTGGGTGTGATCCGTCTGGACATTCAATGTGGTAACAGCCTCGTCGGTGAGCAATGCGTTGACCTCACCGATCCAGTTCAGATGGTCCACCTCTTTCTGGGCCAGTTCGCCGTCAAGGGCTTTGCCGTCAATGACCTCGGATGCGTTTTTAACAATACCGCCCACACCGGTAAAGCTTAACCCCCCGAGGATCACCAGCAGGATGATGACGATTCCGAAGCCTGCGGTAATTTTTTTGCCGATGGTCAGATCGTTCCAGTTCATTTTTCCTCCATATTTTTTTTCTGTCTGTATTATCTGCCGTTGTTTTTATTTGTTTGTTTTTGGTCCAGGTGTTCAAGGATGCTGCGAAGTTCGGCCGGATCCACGGGTTTTACCATATAGTAAAGAATTCCCTGGCTGCGGACTTTCTGCTCCACATCCGGTGATGAGTTTCCGGTCATGGAGATGATCCGGGGGGTTGTGCTGTGTTGCCTGATCCGGGGGATTAACTCATAGGCAACGGTGTCCGGCAGGAAGACGTCCATAAGAATGAGGTCAAAGGCCCTTGTCTTGACCTGTTCCAGCGCCGCTTCCCCCGTTATGGCCACATGGTTGGTATGTCCCCATTTTTCTGTCATGGTCTTCAGCAGGCCCGCGACCTGGGGGCTGTCTTCAATAATAAGGATGTCCATAATTCTTCCGTTGGATTGCGAAAAATACAGTGCAAGGTGATGGTTCTATGGCAGATTAAGAGCAAACCCTGTGCCATGGCGGTGTGATGTTGTGATGTGTTTATGATTACAGAGTGTTAGGTGGTCTACTCGTGTGGGGTGAAACTCGTTGAGATGTGGGGCGTTTTTCAGACGAGTCGTTGGGGTTGGTGTTTAATTGGCTGAAATATAAGTGAAATTGGTTTGTGAGGCGAGTTGGTCCCAGTGGGGCGTTTTTCAGACCTTTTCAATGTTGAGTTTCTTGATTTTGGAGTACAGGGTTTTCCGGTTGATCCCCAGCAGGGCGGCCACCCGGCTTTGATTCCACTGATTCTGCCTAAGATACCGAACGAGCAATTGCTTTTCATAGGCCTGAAGATGGGATGACAGCCCCTTTGAACCGCAGATATCGTCCGGCAATTTCGCACCGTCTGACAATTCCGGCGAAAGGACGTTCTCGGAGTGGTGGTGGGCATCTGATCCGTCAGGTGTCCCGTCAAAAAAACGGTCAAAGACATCCAGGCGATTCAGGGCCACGTAGCGGTGGATGATGTTCTGCAACTCCCGGACATTCCCCGGCCAGTCATAGGCTTCCAGGGCGGACATGATCTCCGGAGGTATATAGGGCAGGGGAGAACCTGTGCTGTATTGCCCCAGAAAGTGGTAAATCAACAATGGGATATCCTCTCTGCGTTCCCGTAGCGGCGGCAGATGAATGGGGACAACATTGATCCGGTAAAAGAAATCCGACCGCATAGTTCCTGCCGCCACCAGGTTGCCGAGATCTTTATTGGTGGCGCAGATAATACGGACATCCGGCTGCACCGGGGTTTTACCGCCCAGCGGAGTATACCCGTCCCCGTCAAGGGCACGGAGAAGCTTAACCTGCATGTTGAGGTTGATATCCCCGATTTCGTCGAGAAAAAGGGACCCCTTGTGGGCGGTTTTAAGGAACCCGGACTTGTCAATGTGGGCACCGGTAAAGGCCCCTTTTTTAAATCCGAAAAATTCGCTTTCAACCAGGGTGTCGGGAATGCCGCCACAGTTAACCGGGAGAAAGGGCCCGGCCTTTCGGGGGCTTAAATTGTGCAGGGCAGAGGCCACCAGTTCCTTGCCTGTACCGGATTCACCGTAGATCAGGACACTGGCATCGGATGAGGCCACATCCAGAATCAGGCTGTATACGGCCTGCATGGCAGGGCTTTTCCCCACGATATCCCGTAGGCCGTAGCGGTTGAGATCAGGCGACTTGAGCAGGCGGTTTTCCTGTTGAAGGGCCTGCTGTTCAAGGTGCTGTGCCTCTTCCCGCTGTTTTCGTTCGTCAATGTCCACGGCGATGAGCTGCTGGGCAACCACCATACCCGCCGCATCCCGGATGGGGGTGGACACGTAATAATACCACCGGTTGTCCCGGGGGCTTTTATACTCGAAATGGGCGGGGTGGCCGGACATGACCTGGTCCCGGACACACCAGGGGCATGGCTGTTCCAGTCCATGAAGCAGGGTGTAGCAGAAGCCGCCCGAGGCATCTCTGCCGATATGGTCGATCATGGTCTGATTCATGAATCCGATCCTGAAATCATTGGATACAGTGTATATGAATCCACTGTAATTATTGACGAGCAAATCGGTGATTGATTTGTTGTCAGATAAGGTACCGGGTCCTGCCGCCTCTTTTGGGGTCTCCATTTAATACTGTTTCCACGACTGGTTAAGAAGGATTTGCATCATCGGTTGTTAACGAATTTGTTTTTTACGCCACCTGGCATTGACACCAACTTGCCTGCCAGCATACTATGATATGAAATCCTTGACCAGTAAGAACATTACATGACGAAACTGCCCTTTAATTTTTCCATTGCCGGAAAGCTTGCGATGGTGTTCACCCTGCTCAGCATTGCCGTTACCGTAACGGCGGGAATGGTGGTGCACCACTGGAACAGCCGGGATCTGGTGGACAGAGAACTGAGCCTGCTGGGGCAGGAGAGCTCTGCCCGCAGTCAACGGCTGTCCCAGCAGATTTCAGCCTATATCAGGGATGCCAGGTTCCTGGCGGCGGTCCCTCCGGTGGACGGTATTATGAGAAGCCGGAAATCCGGTATTGATCCTGAAGATCTTACCCCCTATGGGGTGTGGAAGGCACGTCTCACCCAGATCTTCACCCAGTTTCTGGAGCACAATCCCCCCTATTTTCAGATCCGGTTCATCGGTGTAAGGGATAAGGGCCGGGAACTGGTCCGGGTGGAAAAAAAGAGGGCGGTATCCAGGCCACGCCGGACGCCAGACTGCAGTATAAAAATGACAGAGACTATTTCAAGGCGGT
>JAKSBB010000546.1 GCA_022361315.1 Desulfobacterales bacterium | reverse complement strand
GTCACAGGCAGGGGGTATAGTTGTTCCATCGGAGACAAAACAGATGCTCCACAACCCCTCACCCGGAGAAGCATACCCATGGAACACGCCACATTTGAAAGGATCACCGTCGCCGGACTGAAAATCCGAACCACCAACACCGCAGAGATGAATCCGGAAACCGCAGCCATCGGCAAACTCTGGCAATCCGTTGGCCGGGCCATAGAGACGTCCGGAAAAATGCCTAAAAAAGTCTATGGCATTTACAACAACTATGAATCCGATGACCAAGGCGCCTACGATCTTCTGGCCGGCACCGAACCGCCCTTCCCGGAAGCATCGGATACATCCATAGAATCGGTTTCTCTTCCCGGGGGCACCTATGTCCGATTTACCCGATCCGGCCCACCCATGGAAACGGCCATGGCGGCCTGGCAGGAAGTCTGGGACTTTTTCCAACAGCCGGACGCCCCGAAACGGTCTTACCTGTACGATGTTGAGGTATACTCAGGCACAGACACCCTTGATCTTTACATCGGCATAAAAGGAGACGACTGATGACGAACCCAAGACCGGAACTGATAGCACCCTGCGGACTCTACTGCGGGGCATGCCACAGATTTAAAAAGGGAAAATGTCCGGGGTGCCCGGAAAATGACCGGGCCACCTGGTGTAAAATCAGAGATTGCGTAAAATCAAACAACTACCGTACCTGTGCGGACTGCACCCAATTCGACGACGTCAATCAGTGCAAAAAATTTAATACCCTGTTTTCAAAATTTTTCTACCTGGTGTTCAGGTCGGACAGAAAATCATCTCTGGCCAGAATCTCAGAAATCGGTATCCCTGACTATGCCAAAGAGATGGCGGAAAAGGACCAGGTGGTTATCAAGCGATAAATCCTGCGGCTCCCGGTCTGAACTCCGGGAGCCTGCCGCTGTAAATCTGCGCCCCTGTCTGCAATCCGGTCGCAGCGATGCACCATTCTCACCCGGTTCCCACCGGCAACGCGCCATCAGCCAGCGACATAACCCTCTTAAATCACACAGCTTATCCAAACTTACCAATCATTATCTCATACTGGCATAAGGTTTGCTATCGTCTGATAAATAGGTCTTTAATTTCAAGGAGATACCGGACGTATTACCGTTAATTTCCCTGAAACCGGCCCGTCAGTATCTTTCGTTAACGCTTTTCTGACCAGGAGAGTTCACATATGGTAAACAAATCAAAACCCGCAGCAAAAAAAGCACCCAAGCTGGCAAACCCTGAACAGGCCTCCATTGATCAGGCCACCCGCCAGATGATCAAACGGGCACAGGTCCTGAACATTGAAACGGTATTCGACCGGGCGGAAAACATGAAGCCCTGCAATATCGGCGTCCAGGGGGTGTGCTGCAAGAACTGCGCTATGGGCCCCTGCCGTCTTCCCCTGCCCAAATCCGGCATTGAGGGTGAAGACCGGCGCAAAGGGCTTTGTGGCGCCACCCCCAACACCATCGCCGCCCGGAATTTCCTGAGAATGATTGCCGGAGGCGCAGCCGCCCATTCCGACCATGGCCGCTGCGTAGCAGAGGTCTTCCTCAGCGCCGCTAAAAAAGAAACCAACGATTATCGAATCAAAGATCCCCTGAAACTGCTCTCCATTGCCCCCTACTTTGACGTGGATACCACGGTGGATGTGGACGGTGAATCTGTGGACAGAGACATCGACGAAATTGCTTTGGAAGTCGGAGAAAAGGCCATGGCGGAATGGGGCAAGGCTGAGGGAGAGCTTGTCTATCTGAAACGGGCGCCTGAGGCATTGTACCAAAAGTGGAAAAAACAGGGGGTCCGCCCCAGAAACATAGACCGGGAAATCGTTGAGATCATGCACCGGACCCATATCGGTGTGGACCAGGATTATAAAAACCTGATCAAGCAGGGCACCCGTGCTGCACTGGCAGACGGCTGGGGCGGTTCCATGATGGCCACGGATCTCCAGGATGTCCTGTTCGGTACCCCCTTCCCTCTGGAATCCGAAGCCAACCTGGGTGTCATGAGAGAAGACCACGTCAACATCGTCATCCACGGCCATGAACCGGTGCTGTCGGAAATGATTGTGGCGGTTTCCCAGTCCGTTGAGATGGAGGATTATGCCAGGTCCAAAGGGGCAAAGGGTATTCAGCTCTCCGGGATCTGCTGCACGGCCAATGAAATCCTCCAGCGCCATGGTGTCCCCCTGTGCGGTACCTTCCTTCAGCAGGAACTGGCCATCATCACCGGTGCCTGTGATGCCATGGTGGTGGAGATCCAATGTATTTTCCAGAACGTGGCCAATGTGGCGAAATGCTTCCACACCAAATTGATCACCACCCACCCCATTGCCAAAATGGAACAGTCCAATGTCATTCATATTGAGTTTGACGAGCATTACGCCCTGGACGATGCCAAACGGATTGTGAAGATGGCCATCGACAATTTTGAAAACCGGGGGGTGGACGTGATGATTCCCGCCCAGAAAGGGCCCCAGGTGGCTGGCTTCGGGGTTGAAGCCATCAAGTACCATCTGGGCGGCACCTTCAGAGGATCTTATTATACCCTCAACGACAACATCATCAATGGAAGGATCAGAGGGGTTGCCGGTGTGGTGGGCTGCAACAATGCCAGGACCCGTCACAACGAGGGACATATTGCCGTGGTTAAGGAACTGGTTAAAAACGATGTATTGGTCATCACCACGGGGTGCAACGGCATTGCCTGCGCCATGGAAGGGCTTCTGGTCCCGGGAGCGGCACCGGCATACTGCGGCCCGGGTCTGGCGGAAGTCTGCGAAACCGTCGGCATCCCCCCGGTACTCCACCTGGGCTCCTGCGTGGACAACAGCAGAATTCTCCTGGCAGCCACTGAGATGGTCAAGGCCGGCGGCCTGGGCAACGACCTTAGTGACCTCCCCGTTGCCGGCAGCGCCCCGGAATGGATGAGCGAAAAAGCCATCAGCATCGGTCACTATTTCGTCACCTCAGGGGTATATACGGTGTTCGGTGTAACCCTGCCCACCTCCGGCGCACCGGTATTTCAGGACTATCTCTTTAAGGAGTTGGAAAACATGTACGGGGGCGCCTGGGACCTGGAAACGGATCCTGTTGCCCATGCCCGTAAAATGATCGCCCATATCGATAAAAAACGCGAAGCCCTGGGAATAAATAAGGCCAGGGAACGGGTGATGATGGATATGGCTACCCGACGCAGCCCGGAATCGGCATAGAATCCAAACCTGAACACAAGAAAAAGCCCTTATCATAGCCTAAAAATTATAAATGCGGATACGCTGATTTTTGAGTAAGAGTATAAGATCTCACTCTGTTCATGATACGATGAGGATTCAGTAAGTGGAAAACGACTTATT
>JAKSBB010001124.1 GCA_022361315.1 Desulfobacterales bacterium | reverse complement strand
GTTGAGGCCCTGAAGACCACGAGTTTTGATGTGATTCTTCTGGATATCCAGATGGACGGGATGTCCGGCATGGATGTGTTGGCCCACGTCAAGGAAGAATATCCGGATATCGATGTCATCATGATCACCGCCTTTGGTTCGGTGCCCTCTGCTGTTCAGGCCATGAAGTCCCATGCTTTTGACTATCTGTTGAAACCCTTTGACCCGGATGAACTGGGTGTCCTGATCAAAAAGCTCATGGATCACCGGGCCAGGAAGCGGGAAAATACCTACCTGCGGGAGACCTTTGAGGAACAGAGTCGCTTCGAAAGCATGATCGGCCAGTCCGGTGCCATGCAGGAGGTCTTTTCCCTGATCAGGGATATCCGGGATTCCGATGCCACCGTATTGATTACCGGAGAAACGGGATCGGGCAAGGGACTGGCCGCCAAAGCCATCCATTCAAACTCCCGGCTGAAAGACGGGCCCTTTGTGGCGGTGAACTGCGGTGCCATTCCCCCCCACATCATGGAAAGCGAATTGTTCGGACACCGGAAGGGGGCGTTTACCGATGCCAAAGAGAACCGTAAAGGGCGTCTGGAACTGGCCTGTGGCGGCACTCTCTTTCTGGATGAGATCGGTGAAATCCCCATGCGTATGCAGATCGACCTGCTCCAGGTGCTGGAGGACAAGATATTTTATAAGGTCGGGGGTACCCAGCCGTTGTCCGCGGATTTCAGGGTGATTGCCGCCACCAATGCGGACCTGGTACAGGCCATCCGGGACCGTGATTTCCGGGAAGATCTTTACTACCGGCTCAACGTGATCAGCCTGACCATGCCCCCTTTGAGGGAGCGTAAGGAGGATATCCCCCTTCTGGCGGATCATTTTCTGGAGAAGTTCACCCGGGAGGTCAACCGCGGGGTGGAGCGTATTTCCAGGGATGCCATGGATGAACTCATGCTTTACGAATGGCCGGGGAACGTCAGGGAGCTGTCCAATGCCATTGAACGGGCCGTGGTGGTCTGTAAGACCCGGACCATCACAACGGGAGATCTGCCCATCTCCACCTCCCTGGAAGAGGTACTGAAGCAACGGTACTTCTCCCTGAGTGATATGGAGAAAAATCATATCGATCAGACATTGTCACAGACCGGATGGAATATTTCCAAAGCCGCGGCCATTCTCGGCATAGATCGTTCCACCCTCTATAATAAAATCAAGCGTTACGATCTGGTCTCTTCAAAAGATACTGATTAGCCCATGGCCGCTCCTTATCTCATCCTCTCCCCCGTCGGAGAGATTGAAACCCGGGTGATGGATATGCTTCAGGACCGTCTGCCCGGTATTTTCGGGTTTGATACCCGGATGGTGCCGCTGCTGGACAATCTTGCCTTTGTCCATGACGCTGAGCGGAACCAGTATCATTCCACCCCCGTGCTTGAGTTTCTTGCGGAGCACTGTCCTGCGGATGGGTTGAAGATTTTAGGCGTCACCTGTGAAGATCTGTTCATCCCTATTCTCACCCATGTTTACGGAGAGGCGCAATTGGGGGGCAGGGCAGCCATTGTTTCCATTTCCCGGCTGCTCAGCGGGCCGGATATGGGGGGAGCGGATGCCGGTGACGGCCGTATACTAAAGGAAGCGGTGCATGAACTTGGCCATTGTTTTGACCTGCGCCACTGTGAAGATGCCCGTTGTATTATGCACTATTGCAGAAAACTGGGAGATGTGGACCACAAGTCTCAAGATTTTTGCCGCTATTGTCGAATCATGCTCTCAGATGAGATCAAACGTTTATAGCTTTCTTGTAAGGCCGGGTTTCCAATGCTATAGAATATAGGGGTGAACAGACTCAAAGAAGCGGGGGAAAGTGAATTCAGGGGGCGCAAATACATCAGGGCAAACCCATAATTGCCTGGTCGTGGGCGATCAGACAAAAATCATGAGTTTTCTTGGTGCGGATCTGGCCCTGCTTCCTCTGAACATCCGGTTTTCAAACAACGGAGAGAAGGCCCTCGACACCGTTCGCAACAGCAATGCCCAGTTTTCTCTTATCCTTTCGGACCAGCGGCTTGAACATATGACAGGCACTGAATTTCTCCAGCAGATTATGACCCTTTCCCCGGCATCGGTCCGTCTGCTGATCACCCGGTCTTCAGACATTGATGTGATCAAGGATTCCGTGAACAAAGGTGTGGTTCACAGGTATCTTATCAAAACAGGTCAGGAGGGCGGGATTGCAGATGACCTCAAGATGGCAGTCAACCAGTATGAGATGCGCAGGGAGGCGGAAGAAGAACTGGCCAAAGCAAAGGCCGTGGGACGTCAATTGTATCAACTGGACCAGGAATTGATAGATTCCAAAAAGACCCTGGACCAGGCCCACAAGGAGATCGACGCAGAGATAGCCCAGCTCCAGGAGAAACTCAAGGCTATTTCCACGGGCAACCGGATGACGGGGGAAGAGATCACTGAACTTATTTATTCGAAACTTGAGGCCAAACTTGAGTCCAAAAATGACGACGGCGAGGGCCTGACTGCAAACGCCTTTGGTGGGATCTATAGCGATTGTGTCCATCATTTATTTGCCCGATTCGAAGAAATCGCCAAACGCAAGGGGTTTAACATGCCGAAACCCGGGGAGCTTGAATCCCATGCCAACGACTGAAACACCGAAGTTGTTGGTGCTTGAAACCAATCCGGAAGTTTCCGGAGCTGCCGACCGGATTCTCTCCCGTGACGGGTGGCAGGTTGTCATCGTAGGTTCTACCGAAGATGCCGCAGAACAGCTACGTACCGCCGGAAGCGTTCCTTTTGCCCTGGTGATCAGCGGGTCCTGCGAAGACGCGTCGCCATGTATCGATTTCCTGGCATCCGTATCTTCCCTGTCCCCCTTGACCCAGCGGATGCTCTGGCTTCCCCTGGATCAACCCGAATTGCTGATTGATGCCGTAAACACCGCCAGTATCCATGCCTGTGTCACCTACCCCCTGGAGGAGGAAGACCTTAAAATCCAGGCCAAAGAATGCCTGGAGCGGTTCAACCAAAACCTTGAGCAGGACCGGTTCAGGAAAATGATAGGCCGGCATAACAAAAAAATGTTTCTCCTGGCCAAGAACCTGAAAAAAAAACGACACAGCGACCGGCTTTTGCTGGACGAGAAAAAGGTGAAGCGGTTCCGGCTTGAATATGAGTTGCGGAAACGGGAACGGGAGGTTGAAGACCAGTCCGGGATGTCTCTGGGGCAATTGCTCCGTTCTCTTTCCATAGACAATGAACCTGAACTTTTATTCGCTCTGTTTGTGGAGGTGACCGAACACCTCCGGGGAACCATCCGGGATATTTCCCAGTCCCGCCGTCTGGACTGGGAACCTGAAGGGTTGGGGGAAATTCTGCACCGTGAGGACCATGGGGACAATACTCCCCCCCAATTATGCGATGAACTGATAACCTATGCCTATCGGCTGGTGCTGGATGCCAGCCGGGACTCCGTTTCCGATACACTTGTGGATATGAAACTTGACCATTTGAACCTGGACGGCCAGGAAGACACGGATCCGGAGGATAAGGTCGCCCGTTACTATGAATTGAATATCGAAGACAATGGGCTCAGGGCATGGTTGCATCGTAAGCAGCCCATTGCCGGTGCCGGAATTGAGGTGACGGATATTCTTGACTATATGACAGACCATGAAATCAACTACGGCCGGGTCCCGTCCGAACAGATTATCCATTGGCTTGAAAAGGGGGATGAGGGCGCCCCTAAATTTTTGGTGGCGGAAGCCAGGATGCCTGTGGAGGGAAAGGACGGCTGTGTGACCTATCATTTTCCCACCCATTATGTAAACCCCGGTGCCATGCGGGAGGACGGCTCCATTGATTTCAGGGAGCGCGGGGAGGTTCCCCATGTGGAGGCGGGCAATCTGCTGGCGGTAAAACAGGCTCCAAAACCGGGGGAAATGGGAGTCAGTGTCTTTGGGGAGGAGATTTTCACTCCAGAGCCCCTGGACCCGGCATTTGTGTCCGGACACGGGACCACCCTTTCGGAAGACGGTCTTTCCATGCATGCCGTTGAGGCGGGCCAGCCCCATGTTGATCCCCTGGGGACGATTTCAGTGAATCCGGAATATGTGATCCAGGGGGATGTGGATTTCAACACCGGGAATATCGATTTCAAGGGGAATGTCGTTGTCCGGGGGACAATTAAGCAAGGGTTTAACGTCAGCGCCGTGAATCTTACTGCCAACGAAGTGGAAGGGGCCACCCTTTCTCTGTCAGGAGATTTGAATGTGTCAACGGGTATCACCGATGCGAATATCAAAACCGTGGGCAATATCCAGGCAAAATTTATTCATAATTCTACCGTTCTGGGATTCGGGGATTTCCATGTCCTCAAGGAGATCATTGATTCCGAAGTTACATTGAGCGGTTGCTGCGATGTGCGCACAGGCCATGTGATAGCATCAAGCATCAGCGCCAGACAGGGGATACATGCCGGTAAAGTGGGAACACCCGCAAGCGCACCGCCCTTGCTACGGGTGGGCACGGAAAAGCACATTGTGGCCATGCTCCGGAACAATAAGAATCAACTCTCTTTTTCCCTGGATATGATTTCAGGGCTGAAGGAAGAGATTGATGAGCTGAACGCCGAGGACCGGCGCCTGGAGAGCAGGGCCGCAGAGAAAACACAGATTCAAAAGGGGTTGCAGGAAAAGATTGAGATGTTGAAGCTGCGGTACGTGGAGGCAAAGGAGAAGGGGGCCACCGTAGCCCTGTCGGTCCTGACCCGGGAGTTGAAGAAAATACTGGGCCAGACCAAAAAAGCGGCTGAGGAACTTCAGTCGGTGTTCGCAGCCCAGGACAGATGCCGGAGAGATATTGAGCGGCGGACCCATGAGATCAACCGTTGTGAAGAAGAGAACATCCGTCTGATGGATGAAAAACGCCATATCAAAGAGTATGCTGCAAAAGGGGAACCGGACCCGACCGTTACCATACACCGCAATATCATCCAGAAAACGCGTATCCAGGCCGTGCACTCTAATTTTGAAGTGGATGACGATATCGGCCCCGTAAAGATCAAAGAAGTCTGTTTTGAGCGAAACGGACGGAAATATTACCAGATGGAGATGGAATCCTTAAAATGAAGGTTCACTGGCTGCGCTGCCGTCTTTGGGGCGTATTTATACTTACCTTACCATCCGGGTCAGTTCGGACCGGATTTCCCCGAAAACCGATTTCCATTCCCCGGGTCCCTTTTGCCGGAACAGACGCATTCCCGGATACCAGGGAGAATCTTCCCTGTCAAGTAACCAGCGCCAGTCCGGGACAAAGGGGAGCAGTGTCCAGACCCGGGTTCCCAAGGCACCGGCCAGGTGCACGACTGAGGTATCCACCGATATGAGAAGATCCAGATTGGCGAGGATCGCAGCCGTGTCCGCAAAGTCCGAAATGTCCTCTCCCAGATCCAGATCAAAGATGGCCGAAGGATCCGTATCCGTCCAGCGTTCATATCTATCCAGCTGGAGGCTGAAAAGGCTGATACCGGGCATTGATGCCAGTTCCGAGAAGTAACTTAAGGGTATCGACCTGTTTCTGTCATTTTTGTGTACCGGGCTGCCTGCCCAACAGACGCCCACTTTAAGTCCCGTTTTGCCGGCAAGCCGTTCCCCCCAGATCCGGGTCAGGGTATCATCTGCCTTCAAATAAGGCATTTCTGAGGGAAGGGTGTCCAGGGTGGTATTCAGCACCCGCGGGAGGGACATCATGGGAATCTTTAAATCAAACTGATCCACATCCCGGGTGTCTTTTGAATCATTTCTTATCCATAGGCGGTCAAACCCGTCGAAGCTGCTGAACAGTCTGACCAGAGCGGGAGACGCTTCAAGGATTACGTCGCCGCCCAACCCCTTTAGAATGGGAAGAAAACGGAGGAACTGGATGGTATCTCCGTGGCCCTGTTCTTCGTATACCAGCAGGGTTTTTCCTGGGAAAGCCTGTCCCTCCCATACTGTCCCCCCGGGAAAGGTCCGGTTTGTATTGGAGCTGTTAAACCGCCATTCAAACTCCGGCCAGCCCGCAGCAAAATTTCCTTCCACAAGATGGATTAATCCCCGGTTGAGCCGGCAGTCCGCATAGCCCGGATCCGATTCAAAATTGGGCCGCCCCTCAAATAGCGGAAGTGCGGCATCAAATGTGGCCATGGCCTTTTTCCGCAAACCGATGGCTTTGTATGCCACCCCGAGATTGGTATAGGCATGGGGATTGTTCGGATTGAGGGCCAGTGATTTTTTGTACTGGTCAATGGCTTCAGGGGCTTCGTTACAGGCCTGATGGACATTTCCCAGGTTGGTGTAGAATGACGGGTTGTTGGGAAACAGGGATATGGCCTTTGAGATCAGCTCCCGTGCCGCATCCAGTTTACCCACGTTGAACGCGATGACCCCCAGAATATGGAGGGCGTCCGGATTGTCGGGGTGAACAGTCAATACCTGGCGGCAGCCTTTTTCGGCCTCATGGAGATTGCCGCCGGAAAGATGCTGGACAACGGTCTGTAGGATCTGCTGGATATCGGTCACACGGGCCTCCTGTTGCTGGTATTATCTATGTGTTTGCTGGTTTCCGTTAGTGAAGATATTTGTCATGTAATCTGTCATACGTCCCGTTTTCTTTTAAGACATCCAAAGCCTGCTGAAGGCGATTGACAACGGTGTCCGGAATACTCAGATTCAAGGCAAGATAATAATCGAAACGGCCGTCCAGCAGCACCGTTTTTTCCACGGTATTGAAGGGAAGTCCACTTTGCTTCAGTCTGAGTGCCATGGTCATTTCAAGGGCGGGGATCAGGTCAACCCGGCCTGAGGTGAGCAACTTTATATTCTGGGATTCATTGGGAACAATCTGGAGGTTGGAAAAACCGAGTTGCACCAGTGAGTCGGTCTGGGCAGACCGGTAGCCGCCGACTTTGTATGCTTTTGCTTCTTCTAAGGTCGTGATGCGGATGTCTTCTCTGGAGCGAAGTTTGAACAACCACATTTCCCTGGGAGCCAGCGGCCCCACCCACTTGAACATCTTTTCCCGTTCTTTGTTTCTCACCGTCATAAATGCGGCGGAATTGGTCTTTTTTTGCAGAAGAAGGTAGGCCCGTGTCCAGGGGTAGATATGGATTTTATTATTTTTAACGGTCACCCCGGCCGTGCTGAAGATTTCAGTGACCAGTTCAATACCGAAGCCCCCGATGGTACCCTCAGCCGACGTGTATTGAAACGGGGGCACCTCTTCTGAAAGGAGAAGGATTTCTCCGGCATTGCAGTTTACGGCGAGGCTCCAAAAGAAGATCAATACTACCGTAAAACATGTCAGGCCGCGGCCGTTCTTCATAATGTGTAATCCGATATTGGATTGAATCAATGGATATAAGGCACTCCAGAGATATAATTGAAAATCCGTTGAATTACAACAAACGATATGGGGTCAAGCCGCTTTAGGGTGGTAATTTCGGACCCTTTTTACCTGTGGGGCAGAAATCGATCCACCAGTGCCTCCCAGGGTCTTCCGGGCAGATTTCCGCAGATATCCGGAACCAGCTCCCCGCCGTCTGCGGCGGCAAGACCGGTTTCCGCTTCCAGATAATCGTAAAGTTCTTTGGCTGCAACGTCCAGAAACCGGGTGGCGGAGTCCATGAACATCAAGTGTTTGAGTTCCGCTTTTAAATCGTTGCAGAACAGCGTCAGCAACCAGCCCTCGGTATATGGCGAATCGGCTATGACAGCTGGCTTTTTAAGGACTTTTGGATTTACGGCGGTGACCACACCGGTCACCGGTGCCGTGAAGGTGACGGTGTTCCCCTCCCGTCCCAGGGTAAACGCGGAGCGCCCCCGGTTCAGTGCTTTGCCCATCAGGGGGGCGGAAAAACGGTCGAATCTGCCCAGAAGCCTGGCGGCAAAATCATCAAGACCGATGCTGACCATGCCGTCACCTTCCAGCTTGATCCAGGTGTGGCCAGGGGTGAGGTAATAGCCTGCCGGAAGTGAGAACCCCCTGACATGGGTGAAATCCACCTGTTCCACCCTGGCATATACCTTGAATTGATCCTGAAAGAACTGGTCAAATTCGCAATCCGTGCAGTGATAGGATCTCGGACAGGTCTTAAAATCGATTCTGCCTTTCATATGATGGATACAGGGGCGCCGGGAGGGGGGGCGTTGATTCAGTTTATCCTGCCAGAAAATAAACCGGTCTGATTTCCGGAGCAGGGGACGATTTTGATCCCGTGCGGTCTGATTGTCCCGGCATACCCGGACCATGGCCCGGTTAAACCGGCAGTCCGTGCAGTTAAAGTCCCTGACACAGGGTTTGTTGGGGACCACCCCCGCCTGCATCCAGATGCAGGCGGCGGCTGTCTGTTGGGTACGAAGTTCCATTTCCATCTCCTCAGTTCAAAAAAAATGGTCTTACCTGGCCTCGCCTAAGGCGATTCATGCACCCAGAAACCGGGAGGTCAGCCTGTCCCAATCAAGGCCGGGCAGGTTACCGTACACGTCACGGGTCAGGGTGCCGCCGTCGGTTGCCATGGGGCCGGCCACCTGTTCTATCATTTCTTCGAGCCCGGTGATCTCTTTACCCAGCCATTCAGTGGCCTTGCCGTCGTCCATCAGGGGACGTACCGCTGCTTTAAGGTTTGAATTATGGACGGTGAACAGCCAGTTGGACGCATAGGGATGTTCACCCATAGTGCTGCCCCCTTTCCGGGCGTCGGGGTTCACGGCTGTGATGACGCCGTTGACCGGTGAGCGAACATCCGCCGTGTTGTCCCTGCGGGAGAACCCCCAACCGATTTTTCCCTGATTCAGTTCTTGGCCCAGGAGAGGAAGCTCCATCCGGTCCGGGCTGCCCAGCACCTTGAAGGAGAAGTCGTCCATGCCCACCCGGATAATGCCGCCGGCTTCGAGGCGGGCCCAGGTGTGGCCGGTGTGGAAGTAGTGGCCGGCCGGCAGTTTAAATCCGTTGATATCAAAAACCTCGGTCACGGGTACGGCTGTTGCCGGTCCCATGGCATCTTCGAACGTCTGGTCAAAATCACAGTGATCGCAATTATAGTTCATTGGGCAGATCCGATGACCGGTGCGACCGGTGAGGGTGTGGCGGCAGGTCCTGTCCGTTGAGTCGAACCTGCGCATGGCTTCCTGCCAGGTGGGATGTTTCCCGGCCGCTGCAGCCTTTGCCATGGCTGAGTCAAACTTACATGAACCGCAGTCAAAGTAGTTGTTGCAGCTTTTTTTTCTGACGATGCCGGCACCCATCCAAATGCAGGGCGTGGTGATTTCTTCTCTTCTGGTGTTTGCCTGGGTCTTCTTAGTCCGGGTTTCCATGGTTGCCTCCTTTTTGGGTTTGTTATTCTGTCTCCTCGTCAAAATAAGAGAGCAAAAAGGATACCAGGACCCGGGTAATGGTCGGAAGACCCTTGTTTCAAAGGGATTTGGGCGCAGTACATGGCAACCTGCCCCTGGCCACGATTTTATGACCTGTGGTTTTTTTCTACAATTGGCTGAAAAAAAATGGCAGATCAAGATGGAGATGCCCGTCTGGTATGACCTTACATCTATTGTAGGAAAATACAACAGGCCTGTCTTCAATTCCAACACCAATGATCCTGCCTGGATCTGCCGGAGGTTTATTTGGACAAACCACCGGCAGATATGCTAAAAAATTGATTAGTATTTTCTAATGTTTACCTCCCAGCCCAAGGATGCAGCCATGGACATTCCAAAAGACGAAATGGATACCATCCTCAACGGTATCCGTGACTTTATCCTCATTATCTCTCCGGAACGGGAGATTCTGGTGGTCAACGATGCCTTTTTAAAGCACATGAACTACCGCCGTGAAGATGTGATCGGGCGGAAATGTTATGACGTTTTTCAGGAGGTGACCCGTAAGAGCAGTAATTGTCAAACAAAATGTCCTCTGGATGAGGTGGTGCGCAACAAGCGCCATTGCCAGGTGGAATTGACCCGGCTGGGGGCAGACGGCAAACCCAGATACACGGAACTGACCATCTTTCCCGTATGGGCAAAAAAGGGGAAGATCTCCAGATTTATCGAGATCAGCAGGGACGTCACCAAACGGCGGAACGACGAGAAGGATATTCAGGACCGTCTGGTGAAAATGGTTGAACATCGCAGCCGGCAGCTTAAAGAAACCAACGAACGCCTCCTTCACCAGGATAAGATGGCGTCTCTGGGAAAGCTGTCCTCTTCCGTGGTCCATGAAATCAATAATCCCGTGGCAGGAATTCTAAACCTGGTGATGCTGTCCAAACGGATTCTGGAAGAAGACGGCATTGAGGAAGACAGCATATCCATGTTCAAGCAATACCTGGATCTGATGGAGACGGAAACCCGGCGGATCAGCCGCATCGTCAGCAATCTGCTGGTCTTCTCAAGACAGTCCAAGATCGAGGTGATCAAGTTTGATCTGAACGATCTGATTGATCAGATTCTGATCCTGAACTCCAACCTCCTTAAAATCAACCGGGTGAGGGTGGTGGAGGATCTGGAGCACAACCTGCCGTTGATCAGCGGTTCCGAGGATCAGATCAAACAGGTGTGCATGAATCTGATCTCCAATGCCGTGGAAAGCATGACGGCCAGTGCGGAGCGCCGCCTGACCATCCAAACATTTTCAAAGCCGGAAGATAAGGCGGTTTGTATGGTGGTGGAGGACTCGGGGGCGGGGATCCCGGAGGAGACCATCCCTAAAATTTTTGAGCCCTTCTTTACCACGAAGAAAAAGGGAAAAGGGGTTGGCCTTGGCCTATCGGTGGTATATGGTATAATCAAAGAACACGGCGGTACCCTGTATGTGGATTCCGACCCCGGCAAAGGTACCCGATTCACCATCACATTGTACCAGGAAGTTAAAAGCGTCCGGACCGATGACCAGATACCTGACCCGATATCAGAGTTGGCCCGGTCCGGACAGAACAATTGACTCCCAATATGGAAACACGGCATGCATAGAACTGATCAGACCCTCATGGAGCAGATGAAGATTTCCAGCCGCCAGATTCGCCAGAGAAAGGCGCTTCTGGGGTTCGGGCCGGATGATGTTGAGGCGCTAAAGGCGCTGAAAACAAAGGTGACGGATACCATTGAAGTGATCGTCTCAAATTTTTACGAAAAAATTCTCAGCTTTGACGAAATGGACCGTCTCATCGGTGATGCCGGCAGCCTGTCCCGGCTGAAAAATTACCAGCGCAACTATATCCTGACCCTGTTTGACGGTGAATACGGTGAAGAGTACGTGCACTCCCGGTTGCGCGTGGGCATGGTTCACCGCCGTATCGGGCTGGAACCCCGGTACTATATCGCTGCGGTGCATCATCTCAAGGCCATCCTTCAGGAGGTGGTGATTCAGGGCGCGGAGAAAAACTGCACGAACTGCGGCCATTCTATGGCTTCTCTGGACAAGATCATCATGTTTGACCTGACCCTGATCGTGGACACCTACATCGACAGTCTGATGGAGGATGCCCGCCACAGCCGTCATAAACTTTCCGAATATATCCAGTCCCTTGAAGAAACCGTGGCCGAGCGGACAAAAAGCCTGGCTGAACAAGCCCGCCATGACGGACTCACGGGGCTTTTAAATCAACATGCCTTTTACCAGGAACTCAAACGGGAACTCATCCGCAGCAACCGGATGGACAGCAGTGTCACCCTTCTCTATTTTGATCTGGACGGGTTTAAGGCGCTCAACGACACCCGGGGGCACCAGGCCGGGGATGAGTTGCTTAAAACGGTGGCCGAGGCTGTCACCGGTACCATCCGGGAAAATGAGATCACCGCACGCTACGGCGGGGATGAGTTCTGCATTATCCTGCCTGACAGCCTTGAAAATGAGGGGAAAACCGTTGCCGG
>JAKSBB010000221.1 GCA_022361315.1 Desulfobacterales bacterium | reverse complement strand
CTTTTCACAAAGCCCCCTTTGTTATTTTAGAAAGAATCCTTAGGATGAATATAGAAACACCCCAGGTCATTACCACCCCGTCAACCCGGTTTGAACAGCTGAAAAACCTCTTTCTTGCCGGCATCTATGACGGGAGCGGTATTTCATCCATTTATGGAGAAATCCTTGATGCTGCAACCAAAGGAGAGATGACCGAAACCGATGAAAAACACCTGCGCCAGATCCAGGTGGCTTTCAAAAGGTTCTCTCCGGGAAACGAAGCAGATCTCATCATCCATAAAAAACTACAGAAGATTCTCAGGGACCGGGTCCGGATTACATCCCCTGTCTACACCGATTATTCAACCTGGAAAAACAAAACCCCGCTTGCCGGCTGGCAGACCGACCTTCTTTTCAGCCATGCCGTTACCCTGCAGATCACCACGGGCTGCTCCAACTACTGCCGCAGGTGCAACGAATGGGCCCTGCCGAAGATCAGGGGACATTTCACTAAGGAAGCGGTCCAACACCTTTTAAAAGAACTCCATGCCCGTGATAACACCGATCTTGCCCTTTACGGCGGCTCCGACCCCATGGACTGGGCTGATAGCACCATGACACTACCGGACCTTCTTAAAACCCTGGAGTTTGATCATGAGTACAGCCTTCTGACAAAAATCCCAAAGGGCAAAACCGCCGTGGTCAGACAGACCGTTGAAAACGGTTTTCCCCTTTCCGTCAGCCTCACCGGCCGGAACCTGCGCCGTATCCGCGATCTGGAAGACCAGCTAGGCCACCGCCTGTCAAAACAACATGCCACTGCCGACCTGCTGATTCCGGCCTGCCTGGACGAAGACTTCACCTCGGTGAAACCCTCCATCACAGACAGTTACGGCACGGAAATAGGTATTGATGGTGCCTTTATCGTCATACCCACCTTTACCTCAGCCCTGTATCCCTTCGGACATAAAAAGATACCGGTCACCCCGGACACGCCCTTTTTCCCTGTAAAAAAACAGGGCCGCCCTGCCCTGCTGGTGGACTACTTCAAACCATTGGAAGTTGCAGACCGTCACCACAGGAGATATCACCTGGACCACCTGCTGGACGTCCAGGTGGAAAACATCCTCCAGGACAACGGGGATTACGATCTCACGCCACCGGGCATGCGCAGCATGAAAGAATACTTTGAAGTCTTTGATGAAAAGGCAAGGCAGCAGCGAAAAAAGAATACCCTGTCCGTGATGAAGCGCCTGAAAAAAGACGTTCAGAACAAAGGCGGCTATCGTAACCTTCCCTCGGACGAGAAAACGGCTTACCAAGATAAAATCAACGCCCATCTGGACTTCACCCGGGAAGCGGGTGTAGCAGATGCGAGAGTCTCCGCTGCATCCTTCTTTCTTGCCGCCATCAGAGACTACCTGCCAACGGTTGCGGATAAACACATCATCATAGAATTTCTGACCAAAAAGGAATTTGCTGACCGAACTGCCCGGGCACCAGAACTCGAGGGGGGGAACCTTGCAACAATGTTTTCTAATCCAGGCCAATCCGCCTGGCACCTGTTCAGATACCTGGCTCTGAGCCTGGTTAGCGACCGCCATATGGAACAGGTGAATCAATTCATATCAGAATGGCCGGCGGTCTATCACCCAAGGTATGACCGGTTTGTCCGGTCTCATGGTTCAAAATAGATGACACAGTTCAATTGAATAACTGTCACCTTGGCTTGAACCCAGATTCTATTGTTCAAAAAACTTGAAAATACGTAAATGAATTAAACCCTCTGCCGCCAACGCTTGGGATCGCGACTGCCATGCATTACAGAGATTACGATTATTGTTTTTTGTTCTATCAGATAATATGTGGCAAAAGGAAACCTGCGGATTAGAGCACTTCGAATATTCTGATGAACAACATGATACAGATAAGGATTCTCGGTTAAAAGCCGGAGCGTTCTTCGGACTTCATCTATAAATTCTCCTCCCAGGCCACGACGCTGCTTTTCATACCAGATAGCAGCCTCCTCAAGGTCACTTTCAGCTTCCGGCCTGATAAAAATGCCGAAGCTCACAATCGCTTCCGAATATCTGAAATCACCAGTTCCGCGCTACGGCCTTTTATACCATCAGCGCGATACGCTGCCAGCCTTTTGTCAAGTTCTTCAGCCTGGGCTTCAGTGACAGGCAATACGCTTTGATCCACCGCAATGCTGTCCCAAAGATCCTCCACCAGTTGTATTCTTTCATGAACAGGTAATTCTCTTAGCTTGTCAATCATATGGATAGTCTCCTAACTTTCGCATTTGTTCCACTATATCACAATTGCTGAAAATCTCTCCAAAAGAATAACACTTTGGCACTGGGCACTCCAGACGAATATCTCGGGTTGATTTCCAAAAGTGTACCGGAATGTTGAAGTATAATAATCAATATATATGCTTGGAAAAAAGATGGCAGCCGCCAGGGTTTCAGCCGCTTCATTTTTCCTGGCCACCTTCCGGGATTACCTGGGCATCCCTTCTGACAAACACCGGATCATCGCACACCTCACCCGGGATGAATTCGTCACCCGGAGTGCAGCTTCAAAAGCCATCGAAGGGAAGCAGATCTACGGTGCTCAAAGCAGTTGATAATCAAAAGAAGAAACCCTGTGCTGCAACAGTTCCAGAATCCCAACCGGCAGCAGGGCATCCACCAATTCCAGCTGGTATGCTTTTAATTCCACCCTTCCCTTTTCCAGTAAGTCGTAGGAAACACCACCGGATGTCATCCGACCCCGCAATTGAACGGCACCGGAAGAAAATGATGACAGATCTCGGGCCGTGGCAGTCCACCGGTCAATCCAATCGTCTAAGTCATAGGTTTCAAGCTCGGCCAGTTTGAGTAATGCCTCGTAAACACTTTCTCCGTCTGTTTCATTGGCTGTGAAATCCGTGGCCTTTGGGCTGGTGTTCATTGTGATGGATTTAATACCGCTTTTCTTTAACTCCGTATTCCGATTGAGCCTGGCAGCCCAGGATTTCAAGGCAACCGCAAGCCAGGTTGCCAGGATGGTTGCCTCTTTGCGGCGCACGATGGTTAGTATATGCAGCGGTGTAAACTTCGACGGGGTCCGGCTGGATTTCCACACCCCGTAATAAGCCCCCATCTTTCCTAGGTCGTAAGCACTGCCGTAAGCAGACCCTGAGTGCGACATGGGCAGCAGCCCGCCTTGGAGATGAGCAACACCTCCCTCGGCCGTATCCCCGGTTCTGCCGGCCGGTACAAATTCCGTTGCTCTGACAGTGGCTTTTCCCTTACATCTCGGGCATTCGATCCGGCCCGCGACACATCTCCTGCATCGAACCGTGTGCCGGCCGTTTCTACACCCTGAGTTTCTACAAGGTTTCCGTGCCGTCCCTCTTTTTCCGTTAAATGTTCTGCACCTTCCGACCGGATATCGCCGGGTCCCGTTGCAATCCGGACAGACCACCTTCCCGGGAACCGTCTGGCAATCCGGACAGCTGATCTGCCCCTCAGGCTGCCACAACGCCCATTTCCAGTTCACCTTTTTGGTGGGAAGCCCATTCATCACCAGGGGCTTTTTAATACTGCATTCGATCAAATCAAGTATCATCAATGCTGCGTGAAAGGCCGTATGATTGCGGGCGGCTTCAGATACAAACAACACGTTTGCCAGCAATGGCAGAATATCCGGTCGAATCCTGCCTCTCTGACCTTTCAGCACCTTGCGCAAACCGGACGTCAATACGCGGTCACGGGTGGATTGATTTACAGCCTGCTCACATATTTTCTCCCAGATCTTAGGATAGCTTGCATTCCTGTATACAAGAGCGGGTTCCCTCCCTCTCCGAAGCCTTACAGAGTCAAGCCCGCAATCCGAAGCATATAGATTGGAAGCAAGTATCCGGACCCGCCGTCCGCCGATCCGTAACCAGGCTTTGCGATCCTCACCGCTGCCCTTGAAACTCGTTCTTGATGCGCTCACAAGCCTGCGGGAATCAGAGGGAAGGCCTGATCTTCCCGGACCCACCATCTGCCTGTGGGCAATACCGCTGACTTTGGCGCAATAAAACCATTCAGCCGGTGTTTTCGGCTGCCATGGGCTTGAGAGGGTACCGGTTCCAGCCGGCGGTTTGATGCCCGGCAGGGCCTGTTGCAACAGCCCCAGCAATTCAAGGGCATCCAGAGAATAGCTTTTCTGAATTTCTGTGTTGTCGGTAAACCTGATTGTGATAACGACGTCCAGTTTCGAAATCATGACTGTCCTTTATGCGCGAGCGGTATATCCGAAATACCGTTTTTTCAGGGGCAGCCTGAAATTGCCCCGTGCTTAAAATCCCCCCATTATGAACCGGGGATTGCGATGATAATTGATACCGCTTTAAAACACATATAAACGTATAATTCAAGGCTGTTATCGAAAAAGGTATGGCCTAATATCCGAGAAGCTGAGATTATCCTCAAACGCCTCAATCAGCACCTGAAAGAATTTGCTTTCCGGCCCCCAAAAGGCAAACAGCTTTGCCAGGGGCGTGTTTTTTCCCGGGCATTGAAATATGAGCTGTTCCAAAGTATCATCATCGGCGAGAATGAATAGAGAGTGAGGAATTCAAAGAATTGCCGGTCAAATATCACCTCGCCCCACGACCGGTATGTTCCACAAAAGACATATCACTGATATCATAAATTCCTGCCATAAGATCCAATGACCACCGGGATGGAAACCCAGATTTCTATTGACAGTCAGGCACGGAACCGGTAAGCCTTTCATAAATTCAAAACCCGCTTGGAGCCGGAGTCTCCTTTGAAGAAGCAAAGGCAACGAAATGCCACGCAAAAACTTGTTGAGCTGATCCGTGGAGATGCGCCCGGCATTTCTGAGGATACACCCGCGCCTATTCCGGCCTCTCCTCCCGTGGAACATCCAGCGAAACCAAAGCGGGGGAGTTTTCGCCCCGCCTTTTTGAAAGCCCGTTTAAAAGAGTTTTGTGCCGGTGTCTGGCTTTCATACGGACATGTGAGTGCAGCACTGATCAGTAAGTCCGATGGTCATCTTCTCCGGTGGCATTCCACGGAAGTATCGCCGGGGATCGAGGAGGATATTACTCAATTGTCCGGGGTCATACGGGATGTATTATCCCAATTGGTGGGCAAGCGAAATAAGGTAGAAATCTGGACCGCTCTGGACTCGGACTTGTTAAAAATCAAGCAATTGGTTTTACCGGACCTCCCTGTTGCAAAAATAGCAACGGCAGCATTCTGGAGCCTGAAAAAGGATGCAGCATTCAACGAAGCATCGGAGGTCCTGGATTTTGAAATTCAGGACACGGTTAAGGAAGGAGCCGGCAAAAAGAAGAAGATCCTTGTATACACGGCGCCGCAAGATAGAATCACACAGCTGAAGAAAATTTTTTCCAACGCCGGTTTCCCCCTTACCGGTATCACCGCCTTACCGTTTGCCATACAAAATCTATTCAAAAAGGGGTATGTTCATCCGGATGGTGATCATTTCGCAGTGGTGAACATAAGGCGGGACAATTCGGAAATATTCTGCTATTCAAAATCCGGGTTAGCCTTGGTCCGAAGTCTCCGCACAGGGTCCTTCTCCCTGACTGAAGAACTTGATATCCCGGATGAGACAGATCCCATTGACTACCTGTCAAGCATAAAGCCTGATGACACGGCGACCTTCTCAGGTATGGAAGATGTCTCGGAACGCCTCATCGGTAAAATTGCACGAACCGGTGATTATTTTACGATGAATTACTCAGGTAATGTACCTCTGGATCAATACTTATTTTACGGAGATACCGACAAATGCGCGCCTTTTATGTCCATGGCCACAAGCATGATCCCGGCCCGTGTCACCCCCCTCCTGCCGACAGGCGACAAAAGAGGCGGCCGGACCCGCCGTTTACCTGAGACGGCTCATGAGCGTAACCGTATAACCACAGCTTATAACCTAGGCCTTTCTATTCACGGAGAGACCCCAAATTTTCTGTTCACCCATGTGCATCGTCAGCAGGAGAAAACGAAGAAACGCCTGAATATCGTTTCCCTTATTGCCGGTATCGCCCTTATCGCAGCGGCGGTATCCGCCCAGTTTTATCTGACCTCTTCTCTGACCAGGGCCAAGGCGGATTTAGCCGGCGTCAGACTGAAACAGACCCGGTTCACAACCCCGGAAACAGAAGACCTGATCTCCAGACGCATGGCCGAAGCCGAAGAGCGGCTGGGTGAAGCAGACCGATATATAAACGGCTTCAGGCCGTTGGGTGCGGTATCTGAACTTTTCCGGATCACGCCGCCGGACATCAAATTGACGGCACTGAGCTACCAGCACCTCCCGGAAGAAGAACTCCAAAAAGACAAAGGACAAGCCAAGGGACAAGCCAAAAAGATTCGCCGGCAATTGAGAATCCGCGGGATGTTGGCGGGCACCCTCCACCACATGGACACGAGTTTCGGCAATTATCTCCTCTCATTATCCGGTTCGCCTCTGTTCGGCAAAGTTGATGTCCGGGAAAAAGAACGGACCGAGACATTTGCAGGCAGCGGAGAAATGACATTCACCGCAGTTGTGGAGGTCAGATGAAACCAGGCCATAGATACTATAAAACCCCGATTTTAATAGGTGCCGCAGCCCTGTTCATCACGGGCGTATTCACCGCCTTCTACATCTATCCCGTCTATATGGCCAAGGCCCGTGTACAGACAGAGCTGGAAGGCGAAACCGCCAAACTGAGACGGCTGGAGACACTCTTCCCCGTGCAGGCAAGGGCCGGCGCCCTTGAAAAGGTCCGGTTTTCATTTAAACACCCCCTTCCGGAATCTGCCCCCGTCCCAAGACGTGAACTTCCGCAACTGCCCGATCGCCTTGCCCGGATGGCCGGGGAAGAAGGACTGGAACTATCCTCCGTTGAGTTTGATTTAAATGCCCTGACGGATACGTCCCGGCAAATATCCGTCACCCTGAGCACCCGGGGTGGGGTGAATGCACTAAGGCAATTTCTGATCCGTCTTATCCGCCACAGGGCATTTGACGGTATTTCCCGTCTGGATATCACCCCGGGCAGAGATGAAAACAGAGAACTCCTGGTGACACTGGGACTAAAAACCACAAAGGCGTCCCAATGAGCAAAAGGGAAAAGATTATCATTGCCGTCACCCTCCTGGTGGCCGTGGCAGGCCTTCTGGATATTTTGGTCTTCTCCAGGGCTGAAAAAAACGCTAAAATAAGCGGGCAGCAAGCAGGGCTCACCGGAGAAGAGTTTGCCATGCAGGCCATGACCCGTTTGTCTGGTATTGAATCATCTGACAAAAAAACAGAACGCCGGGCCTGGATCAATGCCATTGAATCCGAGTGGCTCAGGGACCCTTTTCCCAACGTGGAAAAAACAAAAATAACCTCCCCGCAACAGAACGATATTGGCAATGTTGTTTTCTCCGGGTATATTCAACATAAAAATAAAATGTTTGCCATAATCAACGGGATGGAATATGCCAAAGGGGAGACAATCCCAACGGCTTCCCTGCAGAATCTGAAATTAGTGAATATCCTTCCGGACAGGGTTATATTAAGCAACGGCCCCCGGCAGATCATTCTCCCCATGAAAGAGAAGGATAAATGATTAGATCCACCATCATTGCCGCCATTTTCTGTATACTGATGGCCGGATGTTCAGGCAAAGAGGCCGAGGTGCAGGAACCGGCCGATGACCAGCCGGTGCTTGAGCAATTGAAGACCAAAGCCGTATCCCTGACACCAGAACCCAGGTTTGAATCCTATGACGACACCGTTCTTGAGGATAGCATCGAACAAACCCCGGAAGTCCTCAGCGAAACTACGGGGCAATCGAAAATTCATGCCCTGCCAACCTTGCCGGTGACCATCAAAATGCACGATATTCCCGTGGCGGTGTTGATACGGACTCTGGCAAGGATTGCCGATCTCGACATTATGATCACGGACAGTATTCAAGGCCAGGCCAAAATAGCCATTACGGATGTCCCCTGGGACAAAGCATTCAAAGGCATTCTGGACACTTACGGCCTGACCTATGAATGGTCCGGTGATATCATCCGGGTGCTCAGTGTTGCGGATCTTCAAAAAAAGCAGGCACTGATGGAGGCAAAACAAAACTTTGAACAGACCCGCAACAACCACACCCTTGCCGTACTGGCCCAGGAAGAGGCCAGTAAGCGTCTCCAGCCACTGGTGACGAAAGTCGTCCAGATCCATTATGCAGACCTGGCAGAGCTGCAACAGAACCTCACCCAATACCTTTCTCCGGGCCAGAACGACACCGAAGCCGGCACTACCGGAAATACGGACCCCATGTCTGCTCTCACCGGTGAGGCCGCTGCCGCCACGCAGCCCACCTCCCAGCCCAACGACAGCCCGTCAGGCAGTATCCTGATGGATACCTTTTCCAACTCGCTGATTCTCCACGCCACCCGGGAGGATATCAGAAAACTGCTACCCATTATCCGGCAGATTGACCGGCCCACAAGACAGATACTTATCGAGGCCCATATTGTTGAAGCGGAATCCAACACCGGCAGGGAATTGGGCGTACAATGGGGGGGGCTTGGCACCCTGGACGGCAATTCGGGCAAAGGCATTTCCATCGGGGGTAACATGGCCGAAGCCGGTAGCTCCCTTGAGGACGGCTATACGGCCACAGACGGAAACATTGTCAATCTCCCCCTGAGTGAGGCGGCATCCGGCACAGGCATGACACTGGGCCTGATGGCCCAGAAAGCAGGAGAGTTTGTTCTCTATACCCAGCTTCTCGCACTGGAGCGGGAAGGAAAACTGAATATCCTGTCACAGCCTTCCATCACCACCCTGGATCACCAGAAAGCCACCATTAAAAGCGGCCGGGAAGTTCCCTACCAGACCGTTGTGGATGATGACATCAGCATTGAATGGAAGGAAGCCGTGGTCAAGCTGGAAGTCACCCCCCACATCGTTAACAACAATATCGTCCGCCTTGAAATTGTCACCCACAAGGATGAACTGGACTTCATCAACGATGTGGACGGCAACCCCACCGTGATCACTAAAAATGCGGAAACCAATGTCATGCTCTTTGACGGCCAGACAACAGTCATCGGCGGCCTGAACAAGGAAAATAAAAACAGGAATGAAAACGGTGTACCCGGCGCAAAAGATGTCCCGGGACTGGGCTGGCTGTTCAAAAGCAAGGCAAAAAGCCGGAATATGGAGGAATTGCTCATCTTTATCACCCCGAGAATACTCAAGGGCGTAACAGAGTTCAATCCCGATACCCATAAGCAGGCAGCCCAGTGATCCAATGCATTATTACAGCCTCCTGGACCTGAACCGCGAACCCTTTTCCAACAGTCCTGATCCGGGGCTGTTTTACGGGTCTGCCCAGCATACCGAGATTCTGCAGAAGCTTGAGATTGCCATCCGCCTGAAACGGGGGCTCAACCTTATTCTGGGAGAAGTGGGCACCGGAAAAACCACCCTGAGCCGCCGCCTCATCCGCCAGTTGGGCCGGGACTCACGCACCGACTGTCACCTGATACTGGACCCCGGATTTGAATCCGTTTCGGAATTTCTTGCACATATTCAGATCCTTTTATCCGGCAAAGAAGTACAGGGGAATGACAGCCGCCAGAAAGAGGCCATAAAAGATCACCTGTTTACAGCAGACCGGGAAGTGAATAAAATCACCGTTCTGATCATTGATGAAGGGCAGAAAATGACCGGCGGGGCCCTGGAAGCCCTCAGAGAGTTGCTGAACTTTGAAACTAACCGGGAGAAGCTGCTCCAGATCGTTATTTTCGCACAGAATGAATTCAAGCCGATGCTGGACCGGCATGAGAACCTGAAAGACAGAATTAATTTCCACTATTCCCTGAAGAACCTGAGTTT
>JAKSBB010000396.1 GCA_022361315.1 Desulfobacterales bacterium | reverse complement strand
CCGCTCACCGGTACCTGTCTTCAGCCATCGGCGATTCTCTTCGTACCGGTGGGTCAGGCCCTGTGTGGCGGCTTCATGGGCTGCCGTGATTTCAGTAGCTTTTTCGTCGATCCCTGCCAATTCCTTCATCACGGCAGCAGCCATATCACGGAGTTTCTTTTCTTTTTCAGTCTGCTGCCGGGCCATATCGGCAACAAGCGTCTGAATTTCCCCCAGCCGGTCTTCCTGGACCACAATTTTACCGAATTCGTCCGGTGCCAGGGTGTTGTTTTCCCACACCAGTACAGCCAGGCCGATGAATGCGGCCGTCAGTAGCAAAAGGGGAAGAATCAACCGTCTGTCCGTATTCAGAAATGCCATGGGTACTCCTTAGTTAACCTGATGTTAGATTCCGCCAGTTTAAAGAATCGAATTTATATAAAATAATATTTTACCCTGCCCAGGGTCAATCTTATGTTCGAAAAATATTAAAACAATTTGGAGTGGGGCATTTAAAATAATCCGGGCTGGATTGATTTAATGGGATTTATCCTTACATTTAATTTCATAGTTTCCCATACCCCAATCAAGGAGGCGCTATGACCTATAAAAGCCTGATGGAAAAATACAAAACAAAAGAGTCTTTTATATATGGCAGAAGTGTCATGCAGATCGTGGATAAAGAAACCTTTGTGGATGGGGGGATCCGGAAGACGAAATTTTATTATCAGACGGATCGCCTGAACCGGGGCGTCATCACGGTGAGCAACGATCCCGGAACTGCATAATATATCCCTGATGTTTTCGTAAACTCGCGGGGCGTTTTGACATTTGCCTCCGAACGATTCCATGAATAGCAATCGGGCACCTTTGGGTGTCCGATTTATATTTTGAATTCACCCTATCCGCCTTTTTTCATATATGTTTTTGCTTACAGAGGTGTTTTAGGGTATTCTAATACCACGTCCTCATAACAATGTAACAAATTAATTCGTTAATCAAAGCCTGGGGAGAGTCAATCTTATGACTGCCGCGAAAATGTTATTCTATGGAATTGCCGGGGCACTGCTATGTGCTGTCTTGTTTTTCTATTTTAAACCGGAACCGGTACCGTTGCAAATCGGGTACGTGGGTAGCATTTCAGGGAAATATGCCGCCATGGGAACCTCTGCCAGAAACGGTGCGTTGCTGGCTGCAGAGGAAATCAATGAAAAAGGCGGTGTGCTTGGCAGGCCCCTGGAGCTGGTTGTTATGGATGATGCGGGTGACCCGGTCCGGACCCAGGAAGTGTTTCAGAAGCTTTACGACCAGGGGATAGACATCATCATCGGTCCTTTTACAACGGCTTCGGCTACCCATGTCCTTCCCTATCTCAATCAGAAGGAAATACTGACAATCGGACCGGCCATTGCGGGTGAGAATCTGGCCAAGCAGGACGATTTTTTTATTAAGATTTTCCCATCCACCAAGGCATTCGGTCAGATGATCGGAAGCCTGGCAGTAAAAATGGGACTGAGCAAGGTCGCCCTTATGACGGATCACCGCAATAAAAAGTTCGGTGATACCGTTATTGAGGGGTTTTTGTCAAAATTTGAAGGAGAGGGACGAACCGTCACCGGGCAGGTGGAATTCTTTTCCGCCAATAACATCAGTCATGCCGATCTGGCCCAGGTCGCATTGAACGGATCTCCGGACGGGGTGTTTATTATCTCCAGCCCCATAGATACGGCCCTCCTGGCCCAGAACCTGAAACGAACGGCGCCTGACCTCCAATTATTTACCACCCCATGGGCGGTTGCAAAGGAATTGATCGAGAATGGCGGTAAGGCCGTGGAGGGGCTGCGGTTTTACGCCCCTTATGTTTCCGAAAGCAAGGCCCCCGGATACCTGAACTTTGTCCAGGCTTACAAGAACCGTTTCAGCGAGGCCCATACCCACGTATCTGTGTTTAACTATGAAGCTGTGAAACTGGTGGTAAAGGGGCTGGAAAACGCGGCTTCAGAAGCGCCTGTTGATGTGAAAACGGCCCTGTTGGAATTGGATAACTTCAGCGGCCTCCAGACGGATTTTCGTCTGGACCGGAACGGTGATGCCGGCCGGCCGTTGTTTCTTCATCAGGTTCAGGATCGAAAGTTTACACCGCTGCCTTAGACGACCGAATGAAGATTCCCAGTATTAAAAATCAGGCCCTGTTGATGTCCGGTGTACTGGCCGCTGTTCTGGCAGGATCCGTCCTGTGGTTGTCCGGATATTTCTTTGACCAGTTCAGCCGGGATATCGCCAACCGGAACCATAACCTCTGCCGTTCTCTTGCGGACCATACGGGATATATGCTGTCCCGGCCCGTTGAGGAATTGAACCGGCTGATCCGCATTGCTGAAACCCCGCCCTTTGACACACCTGAGGTGATCCAGGATGAAATCGACGATATTTTAAAGTTCAACCCGTTCTTCGAGTTGATTCAGGTGATGGATAAGACCGGCAGAATTTCTCAGGTCGCCCCTTTCAGCCCGGACCACATCGGGCTTGATATGGCCAATCATCCCTTTTTCAGAGATACTGCTGGAGGGGGAAACTTAGTCTGGTCGGCCAGTTTTATCTCCTCCCAGACCGGGGCAATTTCCGCAACGGTTTCCATTCCTTTTTCCAGAGGGGTGGTCGCGGCCCAGCTCAACCTGGCACACCTGAGCAGTACATTGCGGATCTCTGCCGTGGGAAAGGGGGGATTTGCCGCGGTGACAGATGCCAGGGGCGTTGTGATTGCCCACTCAGGCCAGAGTTTTGTGGAAAAAAATATGAATATCGCGGGCATGATATCCATCCAACAGGGACTGAAGGGGCGTGAGGGCAGTTGGGATGAAGCCTGGGGCGGCCTGGAGGGAATGACCAGTGTGGCAGTGATTGACAACAGCCGTTGGCTGGCGGTCATTTTTCAACCGGATTCCGTTGCCAGGGCGGTGGTGAAACGGATGGAGCGACTTGGGCTTGTCTTTCTCGCCGCCACTTTTTTTCTGGTGCTTGCCGGGCAATATCTCATTTTGCGCAAATTGATGACCCCCCTGGGCAAACTTGAAGCCCAGATCAAAATGGTGGCAAGGGGGGAATCCCACCGTAAGATACACCCGGATTTTCATGAACTTGCCTCGGTGGTGGACAGTTTTAACACCATGGCGGACAGAATCCGGCAACGGGAGCAGGCGCTCAAGGACAGCGAGGCAAAGTATAAGGCGATATTTGAGGGGGCAAACGAGGGCATCCTTTTGGTTGCAGAGGACGGCAGCCGGATATTGTTTGCAAATCAATCCATGGTCGGCATGTTGGAACCCACCGGAAAAACGCTTCAGAACAGGTCCCTTGGAGAATTCAGTTCCGGCATGAACGGTTCCCCGGCAGGTGCTATTCTAAGGGCCCTTGCTGCGAACCCCGGCAAGGGGGCGCAGCGGGTGCCGTTTTCTGTGGCGGAAGGTGATACCAGAACCATGGAGGCTTCTGCATCCATGGTAAAACTGGATGGGAAACCTGCCATTGCGGCATTTTTTAACGATATCACCCACAAATTGGAGATGGAGGCGGAAAAGGAGAACCTGGAACGCCAGTTGCTCCAGACCCAGAAGATAGAGGCCATCGGCGTGCTTGCCGGTGGCATCGCCCATGATTTCAACAATATCCTGTTCCCTATTCTGGGGCATGCAGAAATGCTGATCGACGACTTGGGTTCCGAAAGTCACCAGTATTCGTCTGCCGTGGAGATAAAGACCGCATCCCTTCGGGCCAGAGATCTGGTGAGCCAGATTCTTTCCTTCAGCCGGCAGAGCGAAAAGCAGATCCTGCCCATCCGGCTTCAGCCCATTATTAAGGAAACCGTGAAGCTGCTGAGGTCCTCATTTCCGGCAACCATTGATATGGACATCAATATCGCTAAAGAGTGCAGCCGTGTAATGGCAGACCCCACCGAAATCCACCAGGTGGTGATGAATCTGACCACCAACGCTTTTCATGCCATGCAGACCCAAGGAGGGACGCTGGGGGTCACATTGACACAGTCCGAACCCTCTGCCAGAATCTTGTCCATCTGGGGGCTGAAGCCGGGCAGTTACGCGGTGCTGAAGGTGAAGGACACGGGTGACGGTATTCCGCCTGAAGTGCTTGACCGGATATTCGACCCTTATTTTACCACCAAGGAAAGAGGGAAGGGGACGGGGCTCGGACTTTCCGTCGTCCGGGGAATTGTTAAAAACAGTAAAGGAAATATCCGGGTTGACAGCCGGCCGGGTGAGGGCACCTGCGTCACTGTCTATCTGCCTGTTATCACTGCCGGTGTTGAACAAGAGGTCAAAGGGAAATCTCCGGTGATTGACCCCGGCGGAACAGAACGAATCCTGTTGGTGGATGACGAGTCTTCCGTGGTCAATATGGAAAAAATTATGCTTGAACGCCTGGGGTACAATGTTAAAGCAATGACGGACAGCCGGGAGGCGGCCTTGGCTTTCGCGTCCCGGCCGGACCTCTTTGATCTGATCATTTCGGATATGACCATGCCGGGAATGACCGGGGTTCAGCTTCTGGAGGCCATCAGGTCCGTACAGTCTGATATCCCCTTTATCATCTGCACCGGATTCAGTGACCAGATTGACAATGGATCAAGCCGGCAGTTGAACATCCAGGGGTATCTTGAAAAACCTGTGGAAAAGAGCGAGTTGGCAAAAACCGTCAGAGCGGTTCTGGACAAGTCCCTGGCGACGCAGGCAGGTAGATAGATCTATAAAAAGGCATCGTACGGTATCCTTTCCGAGTTGACAGGAATCTGAGGTCGATTATCTTATGGCATTTGGAGATTGTATCAATGCCCGGCCCTCAGAAATTCCTTACCGATAAAACCATGCGATATGTCCTGGCCCTGACCAGTGCGTTCCCACCCTTATCCACAGATCTTTATCTGCCGGCTCTGCCCGGCATGGTGACGGAGTTCGGCACCACCCAGGCCCAGGTGAACCTGACCCTGAGTCTCTTTTTTATCTGTTTTGCCGCCGCCATTCTCTTCTGGGGCCCCATGAGCGACAAGTATGGCCGGAAACCGGTGCTTTCAACCGGTCTGGTGATTTATATTCTCTCTTCCGCAGGTTGTGCCATGGCCACTGATATTACCCTTTTGATTGTCTTTCGGGTCTGCCAGGCCTTTGGCGGGGGCGCGGCAACAGCCGTGTCCACAGCCGTGGTCAAGGATCATTACACGGGAAAGCAGCGTGAAATTACCCTGGCCGTGATCATGACAATGGTCATTGCCGCACCTGTGGTGGCCCCCCTTGTGGGAGCATTTCTGCTCAAGTTTTACTCCTGGCGATCCGTATTCTGGGTGCTTGCCGGTATCGGCACCCTGGCGCTGGTTCTCTCCGGGCTGCTTCAGGAAACCCTGGATAAAGACCAGCGGTATACGGGATCTCCCCTGGCATCCGTGGGGCGGTTGGTGGTTGTCCTCCGGAACCCCGGATTTTCATTTTTGTTTCTGATCTTTTCACTGTTGGCCATGCCCATGCTGGGATTTATTGCCGCTTCATCTTTTATTTATATTCAGGGCTTCGGACTCAGTGAACAGGTTTTCTCTTTTTTCTTTTCATTTAACGCGCTTTGCGCCATGGCCGGCCCCATGTTCTGCATCCGGATCACCCGCAGGTTCGGCCCCAATGTGCTGATTACGGCCTGTTACGGATTTCTGGCGGTTACAGGGCTTCTGGTGATGATGGTCGGCGGCCTTTCTCCTTATATCCTGGCCCTGCTTGTGGGGCCTGCCACCTTTTTTATACTGGCCTGCCGGCCGCCCAGCGCCAGCCTGATGTTGGAACAGCAGGACAGGGATACGGGATCGGCCTCGGCCCTGATCAACTCCGGGAATATGATGATGGGCAGTCTTGGGATGTTTATTCTCTCCACGGATGTTGAGGTGTTGATACCCACCCTGGGGCTGATGCAACTGGCTGTAGGGGTCGTGGGCGGTGGTTTGTGGCTGATGGTCAGGAAACGCAAATTTATCCGGCAGGTGCCGGAAACCTAGTCCATTCTTTCGGAAGGCGGATCAACCGGCCGCCGGCAGGCGAAAATAAAACCGGGTGCCGCTGCCGGCCGATGTTTCCACCCGGAGCTCTTCTCCGTGAAGGTCTATAATTTTCCAGGTGATGGCAAGACCCAACCCGACATGGGCGCCACCTTCCGGACCGCTGGGCTTGTAAAAACGGTCGAATATCCGGGGCAGGTCATCCGCAGGAATGCCGGGGCCGGTGTCTGAAACCGAGATCTCGAGATCCGGGGCCGCTGAGATTTCCACCGTGACCCGTCCCCGTTCAGGGGTATGGCGAAGGGCGTTTTCAATGAGGTTTTCCAATGCCCTTTCGATGAGGGCGATGTCGGCCAGGGCAAATGCCTGTGTGCTGTTGAATCGCGGGAGGAGTTCAATCTGCCGTTCATGGGCACGCAGGCTGAATTTCTGGAGGATATCCCCGGCCAGTTCCGCCGGATTAAAGGGCTCGGGTCGTATCCGGTACCGGGCGGACTCCACCTGGGCCAGTTCCAGGAGTTCTTCCACCAGGGTATTCAGGCGAAGGCAGTGTTTGATGGCGATCTCCAGGTATTCCCGCCGCTGCTCCGGTGTCTGGTGGTTTTCCCCCATCAGCAGGGTTTCAATATACCCCTGAAGGGTGGCCAGGGGTGTTTTCAGATCATGGGATACGTTGGCCACCAGTTCCCGCCGCATCCGGTCGGATGCATTCAGTGCCTCCACCTGTTCATGGATTCTATGCGCCATATTTTTGAATGTCAGGGTTAACCGGTCGATTTCATCGGCGGCGTCCATCCTGATGTTCGCCGGCAGATCGGGCGGTTCCGGCACGCCGTCTGCACGGAAGGCATCCATGATTCCGGCCAGCCGTTTCAGCCGTCCGGTGAGCAGGGCGAAAATCACCAGACCGCTTATAAATGTGAACATCAGGCCTGCCAGTATCATCCAGGTGGAGAGCCGGAAAATGTATGAGCCCTTAAGTTTATCTGCAACGGTGTCGTATTGTTCGCCGCCGAGGATGACGTAGAGGTAGCCTTCAAGTGTATCTCCCCGCATGATGGGGGCGGCTGAGAATACCTTTTCCCGGGTGGGGTGTTTGGGGTCATCCCCCTGGATCGGCGGGGAGACATCCTGGCGGCCGAGCCATTCGCGTACAGGTACAAGGGAAACGGCTTTTCGCTTGACGCTGTTCTGGGGGGCAGAATAGGTCAGGATGTTGCCTTCCGGGTCCAGCAGATAGATTTCGATGCCGGGGTTGATGACCATGAGCATGTGAAAGATCTCTTTCAGGGCCGTCGCATTTACCTTACCCTGGTCCATCAGCAACCACTCCCGGACGATCTGATCCGCCAGGTCCCGGTTCAGTTTCTGGTTCACCTCCTGCTGGTACATATCCGTGGAAAAAACAGAGACCCCGATAAAGATCAGACCCAGGGCCAGAAAGAGGGCAGCCAGTCCTGCCGCGATTTTTGAATATAGGGAGGTAAACATGGCTGCTATCCGTCATCCCTGAATTTATAGCCCACCCCCCACACCGTCAGGATATATTCGGGGTGGGCCGGATCGGTTTCAATCTTGTTCCGGAGGCGGTTGATGTTGGAGTTGACCACGTGGCCGTAACCGTCATGGCCATAGCCCCAGACCTGGTCCAGAAGCTGTGACCGGTTGAACACTTTGCCGGGATGTCTGGCAAAATGGTGGAGAAGGTCGTATTCCTTGGCGGTGAGTTCTATGGGCGTATCCGCCTTGCACACCTGCCGTTTGTCCGGAATCAGCCGGAGATCTCCGGCAACGATTTCGGATTGGTCTTGGGGGCTTTCCTGCTTACGGATGGTATCGATGCGTCGGAAAAGAGATTTGGCTCTGGCCACAAGCTCTCTGATGGAGAAGGGTTTGGTGACGTAATCATCAGCCCCCAGCTCCAGCCCCAGCACCCGGTCGATTTCCGATGACTTGGAGGTGAGCAGAATCACAGGGGTGGCCACCTTGTCGGCCCGGAGGGCTTTGAGCACTTCCATCCCGTCCATTTCCGGCAGCATGATATCCAAAACAATGAGATGATACCGGCCGGTTCTGGCCTTACGGTATCCGGCCCTGCCGTCGGCTGCCGTCTCCACCTGCCAGCCTTCGTTGCTGAAATGCAAGGCCACAAGCTTTGCCATATCCTGGTTGTCTTCCACCACAAGAATCTGCTGAATGGTCACCCGGCCCCCTCGTCTCTCCTGTTTCCGTATCTTCCGGTTGTAATGGGTTTGGGAAACACAGTCAAGCCGGGAAAACCCCGGGCCGAAGACCCGGGGTGTGGTTCGCTTAGAACAATGATGCGTATCGCCCGTACCCTTCAGCCACAAGATCTGATTTTGGGATAAACCTTAAGGCGGCGGAGTTGATACAGTACCGCAGGCCTGTGGGCGCGGGGCCGTCGTCAAACACGTGGCCCAGATGGGAATCACCGTACCTGCTGCGCACCTCGGTGCGGACCATGAAAAAACTGTGGTCTTTTTTTTCCACCACATGGTCCGGCTCCAGGGGGCGGGTGAAGCTGGGCCAGCCCGTGCCTGATTTGAACTTGTCAAGGGAACTGAACAGGGGTTCTCCGCTGACGATATCCACGTAAATCCCTTCTTTTTTATTGTCCCAGTATTTGTTCTGGAAGGGCGGTTCCGTCCCATCTTCCTGGGTCACCTTGTACTGAACCGGGGTGAGCCTGGCCCGGATGTCGGCATCGTCCGGCCGTTTCCAGGATGCTCTGTCGATCAGATCGGCCATGCCGTTCATCATGCCCTTGTCCGTCATACCAGTGTCCGTCATCCCGTTATCCATTTGTGTATCACTCATACCTCTCTTGGCGCTCATCTTTTCAGTCATGGGATGGTCCTTCCATGCCTTCTGGAGGAACTGGTCTCTGCCGGAACCCCATCTGTAATACTTGTAGCGCAGGGGGTTCTTTTTGTAGTAGTCCTGGTGGTACTTCTCCGCGGGATAAAATTTTACGAACCGCGTGATGGGCGTGACCACAGGCTTATCAAAGACCATGGAATCTTCCAGGGCTTTTTTGGATCGTTCCGCCAATTCTTTCTGGGTCGCGTTATGATAGAAAATTTCAGACCGGTACTGGGAACCCCGGTCCACAAATTGTCCGCCGGGGTCTGTGGGGTTGATGTGTCGCCAGAATACGTCCAGCAACTGGTCATAGGTCACCACGCCGGGATCAAAATAGACCTGAATCGCTTCGGTATGGCCGGTGCCGCCCCCCGACACCTCTCCATAGGAAGGGCTTTCGGTCCGGCCGCCGGTATACCCGGATACGGCTTCTTTGACGCCTTCCACCTTTTCAAAATCGGATTCCGTGCACCAGAAGCAACCACCGGCAAAGGTGGCCACTTCCAGTCCGTCCATATTATTGTCCGTCATGCCTTGACCGGTCATGTCAGACATAGCGGAGCGTCCATCGGTTTTCATTTGATTGCCGGCAAAAGCGTAAACCACTGCCACAAGGCTAAATACGGCCAGGACACCAATAAAAATTCTAAGGATGCGTTTGGGATTCATAATGGGTCTCCTTTTTTCAATGCCCCGGAAAAATTCCGGGGCGGCTGTTATTGCTTAGCCTTAAGGTGAACATCCCAAATCACAGAATCTTTGAAAAAAGATCACAAAAGTATCACATTTGCATTTTCATCCCTGAAATATTCAGGTTAGCCTGCCACCAGGTTCCGAATCCATTTTTTGGAAAAGAATCTCGGGATGCCGATGCCGAGTTTATAAAATTCCTCAACGGCAATCAGGGCCATCACCCAGTAAACCGGAAGCCCCAGGTAAAAGGCCCCGAAAAAGGCCAGAGGTACCCCGATGCACCATACACCCGTGAGATCCAGAAAAAAGCCGAAACGGGTATCCCCGCCGCTCCTGAGTACGGAAACAATGTTGGTGAAATTGGTGGTCTTGGTCCACAATAAAATCCCGGATACCAGCATCAGATAATAGGCGTTTTCATAGGTGCCGGGAGAAATATTGTAAAATGACAGTACCATATCCCTGGACAGGATCATCAAAAGCCCCCCGGCCACTGCCATCAGAAACTGGGCGATTAAGAGAAACTGCCCGTAGGCGTATGCGGTTTTTTCCTTTCCGGCCCCAATGCTGTTGCCGATCATGATGGCCCCCCCGTGAAAGAGACCGAAAAAAGGAATGAACAGGAATTCCTCAAGGGTGGCCACAATGTTGACCGCAGCGATGGATTCCGTGCCGAGCCTGGCGTAGACCAATTTGTAGAGGCTGATACCGGTTACCCAGAAAAATTCGTTGAGGAACACCGGCCAGCAGGTGGTGGCTACCCGGCGTAAAAAAGCCGTGTCAAAGCTGAACATCTCCTTGAAAGTCGCGGCCAGGGGCAAGCGCTTCCCATATATAATTCCTGCCATGACCAGTGCTTCCGTTATTTTGGCTGTGGTGGTGGCGATGGCGGCACCGGTCACCCCCAGTTCGGGAAATCCGAGCTTACCGAAAATGAGCACATAGTTGAGAAAGATGTTCAACCCCACAGCCACAACCGAGCAGATCATCGGGACGTTGGCATATCCCATGGCCCGCAAATTGACCATAAAGGAAAAGCTCACTGCGGAAAAGGCGAAGGCCACTCCCACAACCCCCAGATATCCCACCCCCAGGCGGATCACCTCCGGGTCGGTGGAAAAAAGTCCCATGAGGCGGTGGGGCAGCACCAGGGCCACAAAGCTGAAAACGGCCGCAACCATAAGCCCTGCCAAAATACCCATGCCGGACAGATGTTTGATCCGGCTCAGATCCTGTTTTCCCCAGTACTGGGCTGTAAATATGGACACCCCGGAATGGATACCGTATTGGATAACGATAAACATGAATACAAACTGGTTGGCAATGCCCACAGCCGCAATGGCGGTTTCGTGGAGCTGCCCCACCATGAGGATATCAATCACCCCCATGGAACATGTCAGCAGGTTCTGCAGGGCAATGGGCAGGGCCAGGGTCCACAACAATCCTAAAAATTTTTTTTGTGATGCACTCAGCATGGTCTGTGTCTCCGAAAAATACAAAAGCCCGCTTCTTTTTGAGAAGCGGGCTTTTACGTTTGTTGATCTAATTTAAGTACGTGTCTATAAAAAGGCGCTCCTGTGGTGACAATGATCCCATGAAAACCGCGCGGTCAGGCGGTATCCTTCGGGTTTTGTTCGCTGTGTATGTGTTGTTGTCATCATAGTACCTTTCTCATCTATCTTAGAATCACGCGCTTCTTATACCAACGACATTCGGCAGTGTCAAGGAGACCAGACCGGTTATATTTTAAACCGGCCAACCATTTCGTTGAGGTCTTCGGCCAGCCGTGATAATTCCCCTGCGCTGCCCAGCACCTGCCTGCTGCCGGTGTTTACATCATTGGCTGCCTGACTGACGCTGGTGATACTCTGGGTAACTTCCAGGGCAACGGCCGATGTCTGGTTGACATTTTCATTCACCTCGCCAAGGCCTGCCGCCGCCTGGGTAACGTTATTTGCAATTTCCTGGGTGGTGGCGGACTGCTCTTCAATGGCTGTGGCCACGGTGGTGACGATGCCGTTGATTTCATTGATGACGGTCACGATGGATTCAATCGCCCCGACGGACTCCTGGGTGGTGGTCTGAACATCCTGGATTTTGGCGCTGATCTCACTGGTGGCATCTGCGGTCTGCTGGGCAAGATCCTTGATTTCTCCTGCCACTACGGCAAACCCCTTACCCGCTTCTCCGGCCCTGGCCGCCTCTATGGTGGCATTCAATGCCAGCAGATTGGTCTGCTCGGAAATATCAGCAATGGTTTCGGTTACCTTGCTGATTTCCCGGGCTGCCGAACCCAGTTCATCCACCTTCTGGGAAACCTGGGTGGCGTTTTCAACCGCTTTGGCCGTGGTCTCACTGCCCTTGGCCGTGTTGGTGGCGATTTCATTGATGGTGGAGGTCATTTCCTCTGCTGCGGCAACCACCATCTGGATATTTGCCGTTGTTTCTTCGGTGGCTGCGGCCACAGAGTTCATGTTGGTTGACATCTCTTCTGCAGCCCCTGCCACTGAATTGGCGTTATCCGCGGTCTGGTCCGTATTGACTGAGATCTGTTCCGAGACGGCGGACAATTCCGTGGATGAGGCGGTGAGTGTCTGGGCACCGGCGATGACATCGGCAAACATGGTCTTAAGGTTCTGGGTCATGGTGTTCTGCGCCTTGATCAGAACACCGATTTCATCCTTCTGGTCAATGGCAGACTGCTGGGTGAGGTCGCCGTTGGCCACTTTTTCCGCCATGCTCACGGCCTCTTTCATGGGATTGGTAATTCCCCGGGTGACGATGACCCCCATGAGAAGACCAAGCACGGTGGCAACAGCAAACAGGATGATAATTTTCGTATTGGAACCTGCCGCCTGTTTCTCAGAGTTTGTATGGAACTCAACCGCTTTGTTGTCCGCAAAAGTTTGGATATTGTTGAGTACGGCAATCAGTTTTGCCAGATGGGGGGCCCCTTCCTTGATGGTGATTTCCCTGGGGTTTGCCGTGACCTGGGCCAACCGCATCTGAATGACTTTATCCCGGATCTGCTTCCAGTCCGCGAACAATTTTTCAGCCTGGAGAATCATGGTTTTGTCCCCCAGAAAGCGTTCTTTCAGCAAACCGAATTTACCCAGGGTTTCGTCGGCCAGCTTTGTCACCTTTTCAGACAGGGCGTTTACCTGCTCCGGTGTCGGTGCAACGGAGAGGTCTTTCATGTCTTTCAGGATGGTCATGGTATTTGTTTTGATTCCCACAGCCGTGGTGGCAACGGCAAAGGGGTGTTTGTAGAATTTCCCCACGAGGACGGCGGCATCGGCGTCGCTGCTCTGGGACTGGGCCTTGTCGTTAAACTCCTTTGCCTTACCATTGGCGAAATCGATCAGGGCATCCAGTGATTTCATGATTTTCGCCACATGGGGTGCCCCTTCGGTGCGGGTGATTTCATTGGCATTGTTTTCAATCTGGATTCGCCGTTGCTGGATGACCTTATCCCTGATGGGGGCCCAGTCTGCAAACAATTTCTCCGCCATCTGAATATCACTTTTATCCCCCAGAAACCGTTCGTTCAGCAGGGCGAAAAAGCCCATGGCCTTTTTCGCGTTTTCATTGACGATATCCTGGTTTTTCTCCATCTGTTCAATGGTCTCGGACATGGCCACATCTTTCATGGACCGGTGGATGGCCACCAGTTCCGTCTGAATGTCCCGGATACTTGTACCCACGGCAAGGGGATGCATGTACAGCTTTTCGGTGAGGCCCGAAAGGGTGTTCGCCGTGTTGAAGGAGACAATCCCACCGATGATCATGAAACCGATGAGAAGTCCGAAGCCGATGGCCATTTTGAATCCGATTTTGATGTTCTTCATGTGTTTCTCCTTAAAGGTTGGTACCGGGACGGAACATGCCGGATACCCAAACCAATGCAGACGTGGGGCTGCGATGTGATTATCGCTGTTTGTTAATATCGTGTGTATACACGAATATAGTCCAGCAGGACCGTGTTTTTAGGCAAATTTATATCGATTTTGTATAAATTAAGATCTCATTTTGGCAGTAAACAGAACCAAAGTCAAGTTCGGTTCTTTCTTGCGGGGTGCCCCCGGCCTCTGGTATAACCCTGATTGTCAGTAGATCGTCATTTAATTAAATTACAGAAGGATAAAGGAGAATAATATGGGATCCATGGAAAATTTAGCTGCTGCATTCGCCGGTGAAAGCCAGGCCAACCGTAAATATCTTGCATTTGCCGCCAAGGCGGACAAAGACGGGTTCCCCCAGGTGGCCAAATTGTTCCGTGCCGCTGCCGAAGCCGAAACCATTCATGCCCATGCCCATCTGAAAGCCATGGGCGGGATTAACTCCACCCTGGAGAATCTTGAGGCAGCCATTTCCGGAGAGGCCCATGAATTTAAGTCCATGTATCCGGATTTCATTGCAGAGGCCGAGAAAGACGGTGATAAAAAAGCCCTTAAGAGTTTCCAGTTTGCCATGCCCGTGGAAGAAACCCACCACGGCCTGTACTCAAAAGCCCTTGAGGCGGTAAAAGACGGCAGTGACCTGCCTGGCTCCGACATTCATATCTGTCCGGTATGCGGCCATACAGTAGATGCCGGTGTCCCTGACAAATGTCCGGTTTGCAACGTACCCGGTACAAAATTTGTAGAAGTCGCTTAGGTAAAGATCTATACAATGCAATATAAGGACCGGTAGCGGATACCGCTGCCGGTCCTTACTTTATTCCCCGCTTGCCTCAGGCGGGTTCACCCACCCGGGCGGGTTTTATTACCGTCATTACACTTCTCACTGTCACCGCCGTCAAGACGAGCATTCCCCCGGCCATGGCTGCGGGACCGGGCATTTCCCCCACAAACAGAAAGACCCAGATGGGATTGATAAAGGGTTCAATACTGCAGATCAACACGGCTTCCAGGGCCTGTACCTCTTTAATGGCATAGGAGAACACAGCATATCCCGCGCCGATGGAGATGGTGCCTAACCCTATAATTCCCAGGACATCTGTGGTACCGGGCATCTGGTCGAACATAAAGGGAAGACATAAGCCCGCAGCCACGAAATTCCCAAGGCTCAGGGGCCAGGCCGTTGAATTGTCCTTTGCCTGCCGGAGAAATATCATGGTAATTGCCCAGAATACGGCGCCCAGGATACCGATGAATATGCCCAGCCTGCCGTCCGCAGACAGATCATCCAGAAAGAAGAGGCAGACCCCGACAATCACCAGGCCAAGGGTGATCCAGTCCAGGCGGCGGGTGGGCTCATTCAGAAAGTAGGGGGCCAGCACAGCCACAAGAACGGAAGCCGTATATTGCAAAACGATGGCATTGGCTGCGGTGGTCAGTTTTGTGGCACATACAAAACAGATACAGAAGGCGCCGAGACATGCGGCTGCACCCAATGTGGCCCTGTCCCAGGAAATTTTCACCGCTTTTTTGCATACCACCAGTAGAAAAACAGCGGCCACAAAACTCCGCCATCCGGCAATGGCCAGCGGCGGCAGGGTAACCATCTTGATCAATGTGCCTGAGGTACTCCAGAGTATGGCTGCGGCCAGCAGCATCAATACCGGCATAGGATTTTTTTTCATTTTAAAGCCTCCTAAGAACTTCATTTCTTATGATGACTTATTTTACCGTTGCCGTCAAAAAAGAACAGCCACAGAAATTCGGTTTTGTATTCATTACAATTGTGATAATCAAGTATCTGTACTGGTCAAGAAAATAGATAATTGTACCCTAACTCCGGAAGAATCATGTCAAAGATCCCTAAATACCAGCAGGTG
>JAKSBB010000830.1 GCA_022361315.1 Desulfobacterales bacterium | reverse complement strand
GAGAACACGAGCTTTTTTCCCTCTCCGCCCTGATCCTCAAGATAGCAGGCCACACATACCCAGCCCTTTTCGGTGAACTTAATGCCGTTTTCCACAAGATTGGTCAGCACCTGCCGCAAACGGACCGGATCCCCCCGCACCCATTCAGGTACATCGGGGTCAACCGTGTAAAAGAAACCAAGGGATTTCTCCCGGGCCCTGAAAGACATTCCCGCGGCAAATTCCGCCAGAAACCGCTGAAGGTTGAAGTCAATCTCCTCAAGGGTCAGGGTACCGGATTCAATCTTCGCGATATCCAGAATTTCATTGATGATCTCCAGAAGAAATTCTGCACTGGTGTGGGCGGTGCGACAATAGTCCATCTGGGTCTTTGTCAGCCCCGAGTCCAGAAGCAGGCGGTTCATCCCGAGGATACCGTTCATGGGTGTCCGGATCTCATGACTCATATTGGCCAGAAACTGGCTTTTCGCCACATTCGCCGCTTCCGCCTTGGCCTTCTCCTCCTGGAGAGAGCGATTCATCTGCTCCAGATCCTGCTTCTGCCGGGCCACCTGCCGGAACACCCGGTACTGGTCCATGGCCAGCACCACCAGAATGGAAATCTCCAGATAGAGATATCCAAAGGGCAGCAGCCAGACTTCGGTGCTGCGGCCCGGCGAAAGAAAATATATATCCCTGCCGGCGGTGATTCCCATAACGATAAACCCCGCCAGTATAATCAAATCCTGGAGCTGCCGCCGCCGGATGCCGTACAAAAAAAGGAGGACCGGCACCCCCACCAGGCAGGGCCCGATCAGAACCATGGAAATAACATTAAATAAACTGCTGATCTCATATTTGCTCCCCCGGCTGAAAAAGGCCAGGGCGAACACCAGCCAGAAGAAGACTGCTGCAGCATCAAACCACTTTTGCTTTAACAAAAACCGGGCATTGATGAATGCCACCGTAAACCAGAGTGTCGCAACAATAGACGCCGTGTATCCAAACCGTGACGCCTGCCAGAGAATAAGGGTGTCCAGGGAGGCGTTATCAAACACCATCATGGCATATCCCATGCCGAGGAAAAGACAGAGGGCGCTGAAATAAAAGGGAAGCCGGTTCTTGCGGCCGGAGGCCAGCCATAGTGCCATACCGCTGATAAAAAAGACCAGCGAAATCAGGCAGAATCCGAAAATATAATGCTGGTTTACGAAGTTATACCACAGGGACTTGGCACTCACATCTTCGAACGCCCCAAAAAAGAACCGGGGCAGCCCGTAATTAATGCCGCCGGGGGTGATTTGAACCGTAAATCGATTGGCGCCGTCGGTCTCCAGCAGGGATACCGGAATAAACTGCTTTTCACTGTTAAACTGACCCGGCCGGTTGGGATTGCCCATCTGCCCGGCCATGAACACCAGTTCCCCGTTAATCCGAACCTCCAATGGATAGGGGACGCTGGGCACATAGAGAAACAGGGGCTGTTCCTTCATGTTCTCAGGTACAACAAACCGACCCATCAGGGTAATCAACGCATATTCTGGCAGTCCGCCGGGAAGCGCCTGATTCGGAAACGCTGTAAAAATATTGCTGTGACGCACCGGGTCCGGAATCGACGGGGCATGGTAAGTGGTGAATACCTCATCCTCCGGATTCATTGCCAGAACCTTGTCCCGGTCCGCAATACGCCCGATATGCATCCGGTAATCGTCAATGAAGATTCTTGTGGACGCATCAATCTCTGCCGCTGCCGTACAGGCCACAGCAATGATACACATCACCAGAATGACGCGGAGAAATCCCTGGACTGTTTTTTTCATAATGCGATAAGTTCGGATTAGGTGTTGCCCCGTAATTCAGACTAACTTATCAGCATTTCGCTTACCGATCAACGAAATAGATGTCCGATGAGCGCCCCCCTTGACCATCTTGTTTACCGGGAAATGGTAAAAAAAGGAAGCAGGCCATTTCCTTTGGCCACGGAATCGTAGAGATCCACCCCTTTGGTATGGCGCATGCCGATCTTCTTCATCACCTGCTGGGAGCCATAGTTGTCATGGTCCGTGACCGCATGGGCCCGTTCAATATCCGTCCGGGAAAACAGCCATTCCAGACAGGCTTTGGCCGCTTCAGTGACAAACCCTTTTCCCCAATAGGACTGCCCCAGGGCATATGCCAGTTCGGGGCCTTCCCCGTCCAGTTGCCCGGGAAGGAATCCGCAGTAACCGATGAATCCCCCTCTATTTCCGGTGTTACCCTTTCGCAGACAGATCGCCCAGATGCCGTATCCCTCTGAACGCCAGGGTTTTATAAAGTCATCCAGATAGCCTTGGGCCACTGCCCGCTGCCCTTCGGGTGTTTTGGTGGCGTGCGAATAGGGCAGCCAGTGCATCACATCCGGATCGGACATGATGGTGGCGATCATATTTTCCAGGTCCGACATTTTCAACGGCCTCAACGTCAGCCGTCCGGTTTCTATGATGTTGTCCGGATTATTTTTCTGAGTTGAATCCATTTTTTTACCTTTCAAGGCGGTATTGCCATCGTTTTTCAAGAAAGAGGCACAGATCGGCCTTATCCCGGTAAGGTGCCACTTGTTGTTTGTAGTGCCGGAATTCGACGGGCTCCACTGCCCGTGAATAGGCAACGGATTGCCTCCGTTTGACGATATCGGCTTCCCGCCGAATCTTTCTCAAACGTTCATCCGTCGTATGGATGAACAGGGACATTCCGATGTAAGAAACAAGTGCCCCATGCATGCTGTGCAGCCCTTCAACAATCAATACGCGTGCCCCGCTGATTTCAAGGGCAGGTGATTGTGTCTTGCCGGTGGTGTGATCATAGGGGGAATAGGCGATGTCATTTCCCTGCTTAAACAAACCTACAAGCCGTTCTACCTCTTTCAGGTTACAGGCTTCCGGCTGGTAGCCGCTGAGATTTTGCTCGACCCGGCTTTCCCTGTCCGTCAAAAAGGAATCCATCGGCAGGAGACCTGCAGGCACCCCAAGACGGTTTAGCTGCCCGGAAATAGCATCAGACAAAAAAGACTTTCCCAGATCAGCGGCCCCGCATACGGCTGCCACAAAACGTCTCTGGGTCCCCATACGCGTCAAAATGCGCTCAGCAATTTCTTTATCGACATCCATAGTTATCTGTATTCCGTTGAAACCATAAAAAAATCACGACTTCCCGGGCCGCTATACCTGATGGGCGGACAGTATCACCGGACCCCGGAAGATGTAAAGCGGAACAGCAAATCATCCGTTGGCAGTCACACCAAATCTTCACCAGATCTTCCTTGAAAAAAATGGATTAAACCCTTATATTAGTTTGTTTATTAAACCAGTGAAGTAATGAGGTAGAAACATGCCAATTTATGAATATAAGTGCAACGGCTGCGGCAAGGATTTCGAGACCCTGGTCATGGGCAGCTACGTTCCCCAGTGTCCGGACTGCAAGAGTGAAGATCTGGCAAGACAGATGTCCAAATGCGGCTTTGTCTCCAAAGGATCCGGCCCCGGCGGAGAAGTAACCACCACCACATCTGCGGGCAGCTCCGGCTGTGCCGGCTGCGCGTCCACCAATTGCGGTTCCTGCAGCACCTCCACCATAGGATAAAGAATGAAAACACACGTACGTATCGGCACCAGGGGCAGCCAGCTGGCCCTCTGGCAGGCCAACCATGTCAAGTCCTGCATTGAAAAAGCCTTCCCGGACATTACGGTGGAGATCATCACCATCAAAACCACGGGTGACCGCATCACCGACCGTCCCCTGGCGGCCGTGGGCGGAAAAGGGCTCTTTGTGAAAGAAATCGAAGCCGCCCTGCTGGAAAAACGGGTGGACCTGGCCGTCCATTCCATGAAGGATATGCCCGGTGAACTTCCCCCGGGTCTCGTGATCGGCGCCATCCCGGAACGGGAGAACCCCTTTGATGTCATGATCTCAAGGGAAGGGAAAGTGCTGACAAACTATCCCCAGAATGCCGTTATCGGCACTTCCAGCCTGAGACGGGGTTCCCAGCTCAAACATGTGCGCCCGGATCTGGACATTCGCTCCATCCGCGGCAACCTGGACACCCGGTTGAAAAAACTCAAATCAGGTGACTACGACGCCATTGTTCTGGCCGCCGCAGGCCTGCGCCGCTTGGGACAGGCAGAGGAAATCACGGAATACCTGAGCGAAACCACCATGGTCCCGGCAGTGGGACAGGGTGCACTGTGCATCGAAACCCGTGAAAATGATGCAGAGATGGCCCCCATCATGGACGCCCTGGATCACGCCCCCACCCGGGTCTGCGTTGAGGGGGAACGGGCCTTCCTGAAACAGATCGAAGGCAGCTGCCACATCCCCGTGGCCTGCTTCGGTCAGATCCGGGAAGACGACAAGGTTCTGATGACGGCCGTCGTGGCCTCCGAAGACGGTC
>JAKSBB010000280.1 GCA_022361315.1 Desulfobacterales bacterium | reverse complement strand
TAAGGAGGATCCCATGAAAAAAGAATCCAAATGGATCAAATTATACAAGGCAAGCCCCTTGTCTGCCCGGATCGGGATGGCCGTGATTATCTTCGGCCTGGCCGTGGCCCTGTTCGCCCCGCTCCTTGCCCCTTACGGAGAGTCCGAAATGGTATCCGATGTCTGGCTGTCCCCGGGCGGGGAACATTTCCTGGGTACGGATCAGTTGGGGCGTGACATGCTCAGCCGTCTCATTTACGGTGCCCGGAACTCCATCACCATTGCCTTTATTACCACGCTCATCGCCTTCTTCGTGGGGGCATTCCTGGGGCTGACCGCCGCCGTAACCGGTGGCTGGCTGGACCATCTGCTGTCCCGCATCGTTGACATATTCATGGCATTCCCGACCCTCATCCTGGCCCTGATGATCCTTTCGGTGCTGGGGACCTCGGTTCCCGTGCTCATCGTTGTGGTGGCCCTGCTGGACTCCACTCGGGTGTTCCGCCTGGCCCGGGCCCTGGCCATGGACATCGCCATCATGGAATATGTGGATGCCGCACGACTGCGGGGGGAAAAGACCCTTTACATTGTGCGCAGGGAGATCCTGCCTAACGCCCTGCCGGCCCTTATCGCAGAGTTCGGGCTGAGGTTCTGTTTCATCTTCCTGTTTATTTCGTCCCTCTCCTTTCTGGGCCTGGGCATCCAGCCCCCCACCGCGGACTGGGGCTCCATGGTAAGGGAAAACTCCGGGGCCATTAATTTCGGCATCCTCACCCCGCTGTATCCGGCCGGGGCCATCGCCGTTCTTACCGTATCCATCAACATGGTAGTGGACTGGTTTCTTCACCGTTCCGCCCAGATCAGGGCATAAAGGAGACGCATCATGACAGAACCTACGATAGAATCCATCACCCCGGAACGGCTGCTCACGATCACCGGTCTTGAAATCCAGGGCAAACAGGACGGCAAATGGCGAAAGGTGGTCAAAGGGGTGGACCTTCACCTCAACCGCGGAGAGGTTCTGGGCCTCATCGGTGAGTCCGGGGCGGGTAAATCCACCATCGGCCTGGCCGCCATGGGGTATGCCAGGGAAGGCTGCCGGTTGTCCGCAGGCACCATCAACTATCTGGGCAAGGAGATGCGGAATGCACCGGAATCGGAACTGGAAGCCATCCGGGGCTATAAAATCGCTTATGTGGCCCAGAGTGCGGCAGCCTCCTTCAACCCTTCCCACAAACTGGTGACCCAGTTTGCGGAAACACCCCTGGCCCACAGGATGATGACCCTTCCCGAAGCCAAAGCCAAGGCAGAGGATCTCTACGACCGCCTCTTTCTGCCCGACCCGGCAGGCATCGGCTTCCGCTATCCCCACCAGGTGTCCGGCGGCCAGCTCCAGCGGGCCATGGTGGCCATGGCCATGGCCTGTGACCCGGATATCATCATCTTTGACGAACCCACCACCGCCCTGGACGTTACCACACAGATCGAGGTGCTTACGGCCATCAAAGAGGTGGTGAAAAAATCCAATTGCGCCGCCATCTATATCACCCATGACCTGGCTGTGGTGGCCCAGCTCTCCCACCGGATCATGGTGCTCCGCCACGGCCTCTGTGTGGAAGGAGGGGATGCCCGTTCCATGCTGGCCGCTCCCAAAGAGCAGTACACGGCAGACCTCCTGGCAGTGCGCCGCCAGGTCAAGGAAGTGATCCCCCCGAAAGCGGAAGAGCCCCTGCTCCGGGTGGACAATATCACGGCGGGCTATAACAACGGCCCGGCCGTGCTCCACAATGTCAGTTTTGAAGTGCTCCGGGGCAGGACCGTGGCCGTGGTGGGGGAATCCGGCTCCGGAAAAACCTCGGTGGCCCGGGTGATCACGGGTTTCCTTCCCCAGAGCGAGGGCATGGTCTATTTCGACGGTATTGAAATGTCCCCCTACCTCAAACACCGGGACAAGGACCGGCTGCGAAAATGGCAG
>JAKSBB010000816.1 GCA_022361315.1 Desulfobacterales bacterium | reverse complement strand
GGCTGGATGTTAGCCGGGCCGGCCGGTGTAAAAGTCGCCATGATCATTACCATCATGGCGTTTATGTTTACGCCGAAACTTCCCAGCCGCATGGTGATGCGTAGCCTTAAAGCCAGACCGCTGCACCCGTCGGCCGCACCGGAACTTTACCGGATCATAGACACGTTGTCCCGCCGGGCCGGTCTGGAGAGAATCCCCACCCTTTACCTGACGCCTTCCCGGAAACTGAACGCCTTTGCCGTAGGCAGCAGTGAGGACTCCGCCCTGGGCATTACCCGCGGCCTTTTGTCCGCGCTGAGCACACGGGAGATGGCCGGTATCCTCTCCCATGAAATCACCCACATCAAAAACAGGGATATGCAGGTCATGGCCCTGTCCGCGGTGTTTGGCCGCATTACCAACTTCCTGTCGGTGACGGGTCAGATCCTTCTGCTGATATCCCTCCCCTTTGCCATGATGGGCAAGGTGACCTACAGCCTTTTCCCCTTGATGATACTGATATTGGCTCCCACGGCGAGTATGCTGCTCTATCTGGCTCTGTCCAGAACCCGGGAATTTGAAGCGGATAAAGGGGCGGTGACCCTGTTGAACGATCCCCATGCCCTGGCCTCGGCCCTGTCCAAAGTGGAACAGTATAATACCCGGACCTGGCAGCGGATGTTCTTTCCGGTGGCGGTGAAGCCGGACCAGGCACCGCTGCTGCAAAGCCATCCCCCCACAAAGGAGCGGATCAAACGCCTGCTGGCCATGGCACCGCCGCCCCATAGACCGCATTTCACGACCAGGGGCGGCAGGCGTATCGTTGTTACTTAATCGAATCCAGAATTTTGTTGAGGGTGTCTGAGGGACGCATGGCCTTGGCCATCAGTTCTTCCGAAGGATGGTAATATCCGCCCACATCAACGGGCTCGCCCTGGACCTTGAGCAGGGTGTCCAGTATGTCTTCTTTTTTGGCATCCAGTTCGGCGGCCACCGGAGCGAATGTATCCTTCAGTTCCCGGTCATCATCTTGAGCAGCAATGGCCCTTGCCCAATAGAGGGCCAGATAAAAATGACTGCCCCGGTTGTCCAGTTCCCCGGCCTTTCTGGAAGGGGATCTGCGCTTCATCAGAAATTCGGTATTTGCCTCATCCAGCGCCATTGACAGCACCCGGGCCTTGGGATTGTCTTCCCCCATGCCTTCTAAAGAGACGGCCAGGGCCAGAAATTCCCCCAGGGAATCCCAGCGCAGATGATTTTCCGCGTTAAACTGCTGGACATGTTTAGGTGCGGAACCGCCGGCACCTGTCTCATACAGGCCGCCGCCGGCCAGCAGGGGTACGATGGAGAGCATCTTGGCCGAAGTGCCCAGTTCAAGAATGGGAAACAGATCCGTGAGATAGTCCCTGAGCACATTTCCGGTGACAGCGATGGTATCCTCCCCGGCCTTCACCCGGTCCAGGGTAAAATCCATGGCATCCCGGGGTGACAGAATACGGATATCCAGTCCATTCGTATCGTGGTCTTTCAGATACAGGTTTACCTTATCTATGAGAACAGCATCGTGTCCCCGGGCTTCATCCAGCCAGAATACGGCGGCATTGCCGGTGAGCCTGGCCCGTTCCACCCCCAGGCGGACCCAGTCACGGATGGCCACATCCTTGGTCTGGCACATCCGCCAGATATCACCCTTTTCCACCTGGTGTTCAAAAATCACCCGGCCGCTGTCATCGCTTACGCGAACCATGCCGTCGGCGTCCATGATGAAGGTCTTATCGTGGGAGCCGTATTCCTCGGCTTTTTTGGCCATCAGCCCCACATTGGCAACGTTGCCCATGGTGGTGACGTCAAAGGCGCCGTGGGTCTTACAGAATTCAAACACCTGCTGGTAAATCCGTGCATAGGACCGATCCGGGATGACCGCCTTGGTGTCGTGGAGTTTGCCGTCCGGACCCCACATTTTACCGGAGGATCTCAGACAGGCGGGCATGGAGGCATCAATGATCACATCGCTGGGGACGTGGAGGTTGGTAATCCCCCGGTCCGAGTCCACCATGGCCAGGGCCGGCCGCGATTTGTACACCGCCTGGATATCCGCCTCGATCTCTTTGCGGATATCCGGATCCAGCCCCTGAATCTTGGCATAGAGATCTCCAAGACCATTGCTGGGATTTACGCCGATCTCGCCGAGAAGGGCACTGTGTTTCTCGAACACATCCTTATAATAGACAGAAACAGCCTGGCCGAACATATAGGGGTCGGAGACCTTCATCATGGTGGCTTTCAGATGTACGGAAAACAGCAGGTCCTTTTCTCCGGCATCCTGAATCTCGGTTTCCAGAAACTCCCGGAGCGTCCGGATATTCATCACCGCGGCATCAATAACCTCCCCTTCCACAAGCGCCAGGCCGTCCTTAAGCCGGGTCTGGTTGCCGTCCTTATCCATAAAATCAATACTTACACTGCAGGCCTTGTCCATCACCGCAGAGACCTCAGAACCGTAAAAATCCTTTTCCTGCATATGGGCCACATGGGATCCGGAATCTTTGGACCACTCCCCCATGGAATGGGGATTCTTCTTTGCGTATTCCTTGACGGCGGCCGCCACCCGGCGGTCGGAATTGCCTTCCCGGAGTACCGGGTTCACGGCAGAACCTAACACTTTTGCATACCTGCTCTGGATTTCCACGTCACCCGCATCTTTAGGATCCTCGGGATAATCCGGCACCTGGTAGCCCTGGTCCTGAAGTTCCTTGATGGCGGCCTTAAGCTGGGGAATGGAAGCGGAGATGTTCGGCAGTTTGATGATATTGGCTTTGGCATCCTGGGTCATCTCTCCCAGTTCGGCCAGGTGATCGCCGATCTTCTGGTCATCATTGAGATTCTCCGGGAAATTGGCCAGAATACGGCCGGCAAGGGAAATGTCCCGGGTTTCCACACGGATACCGGCAGGTGAGGTAAAGGCCTTTACAATGGGGAGCAGAGACCGGGTGGCCAGGGCCGGTGCTTCATCGGTAATGGTATAGATCATATCAGGTGTTGTCATATATCCTCACTTTCATGTCTGGCGGTTCTCTTTTCGGTAAAAAATCAGATTAGCATAATTCCGGGGGGATAATACATTAAAATTTCAAGAAGATAGGCACCGCCTTTGGTTTAACCATTTAACTCACGTTACCCAAAACGCAAAACGCCGGACCGTAACCGGTCCGGCGTTTAACTTTATTTTCGATCAGCGTTTAATGCTTGAAGCTTCTCTGCCCGGTGTACACCATGGTGGCCCCGTTTTCGTTGCAGGCCTGGATGGACTGGTAATCGTTCATGGAGCCGCCGGGCTGGATCACGGCCTTGACGCCCTGACGCAGCCCTACGTCAATGCCGTCCCTGAAGGGGAAGAAGGCATCGGAAATCATGGAAGAACCGATCAGGCCGCCTTTGACTTCGGCCACATCTGCTTCGATTTCCGCCCGTTTGTCCGCATCGGTCATGTCGGCAAAGGCGGTATTGTACCGCTCGAAGCAATACCGGTCGCAGAGCTTTCTGTAGGCCTTGTCCACGGCGATCTCCGCAACCCCGACCCGGTCCTGTTCACCGGTGCCGATCCCCACGGTACAATTGTCTTTCACGTAGATCACGGAGTTGGAAGTGATACCGGATTCCACCAGCCAGCCGAAGAGCATGTCTTCATATTCCTGTTCGGTGGGCTGACGGTCCACGGTAAAGGTCTCGCCTTTGTACTCGGTGGAGGCCACTGTCAGATCGTCTTTTTTCAGGGTTTCGGGCACAAAGGACCACTGGGCCACAATACCGCCGTCCATGAGGCTCTTGAAATCCACCACCCGGTCCCCGATGAAGGATTGCAGGCGGTCAATGGCGTTGATGCGGATCACCCTCAGGTTCTTTCTGGCACCCAGAATATCAATGACGCCGTCCTCAAATTCAGGCGCCACAACCACCTCGGCATACTGGCTGGCAATGGCTTCCGCCGTTGCCTTATCCACCGCCTTGTTCAGGGCGATACAGCCGCCGAAAGCCGCGACACGGTCCGCCATATAGGCTTTATTGTAGGCCTCTTCCAGGCTGTCTGCACGGGCGGCGCCGCAGGGGTTGTTGTGCTTGACAATAACGGCACAGGGAGTGTCGGTGAAATATCTCAAAATATTCAGGGAATTGTCCGCATCTGTGAGGTTGGTTTTCCCGGGATGCTTGCCGGACTGGAGCAGTTCAATATCGGACACCAGGTATTTACCCGGCGTAATGGTCTTGGCGTCACCCAGGGCCAGGTTGCCGTTTACCAGGCGGTACAGGGCTGCTTCCTGTCCCGGGTTTTCCCCGTAGCGCAATCCCTTTTCCACCTCGTCAATCACCCAGGAGACCTTTTCATAAAACAGGGTCTGCCGCTTGTCCCCGTCCACAAAGGAAATTTCCATCTGGGGGGTAAAATGGTCATCCATAATGGTCTTGTACATTTGCTTCAGATCATTG
>JAKSBB010001186.1 GCA_022361315.1 Desulfobacterales bacterium | reverse complement strand
TATACGTATCCTGAATATTGCCTATTCCATTGCCAAGAAACATGATTTTCAGAAGGTTATCTTTGTCACCAAAGATGTGAATCTCCGGTTGAAGGCCAGATCAATCGGTCTGAAAACGGAGAATTACAACTCCCAGTTTGTTGAAAACATTTCAGATATGTACACGGGTCTCAAGGTGGTGGAAAATATCGCCTCAGACGTGTTTGACGACCTGTACCAGAAACCTTACGAAGCTCCCACAAGCCGTCTCGGAGGGGAGCTTGAGTTTTATTCCAATGAAAACGTCATCCTGAAAAACGGATCTAAATCCGCCCTGGCCTTTTTTGACGGCGGCAGTCAGACTGTCAAACTGATCCAACCCCGGATCTGCTACGGGATCAAGCCCCGGAATTCCGAGCAGACCTTTGCCCTGAACGCCATGCTCAACCCCGATATTTCCCTGGTCACCGTCTCCGGAAAGGCGGGCACCGGTAAAACCCTGCTGGCCCTGGCAGCGGCCCTGGCCAAGAAGCAGTTCTACCGCCAGATTTTTATTGCAAGACCGGTGGTGCCCCTGAGCAACAAGGACCTGGGTTTTCTTCCCGGTGATGTGGCCTCAAAGCTGGATCCGTATATGCAGCCCCTCTACGATAATCTCTCGGTGATCCAGAATCATTTTAACGAGAACAACGCCAACGGGAAAAAGATCAAGGAACTCATTGAGGAGGAAAAGATCGTTATTACCCCCATTTCATACATCAGGGGACGTTCCATCGTTAGGGTTTTCTTTATCGTGGATGAGGCGCAGAACCTCACTCCCCATGAGGTAAAAACCATTATCACCCGGGCAGGAGAAGGAACCAAAATCATCTTCACCGGTGATATTTTCCAGATTGACCATCCCTATCTGGACAGTCAGACCAACGGCCTGGCCTATATTATCGAAAAAATGAAAGGGCAGAAACTATACGCCCACATCAACCTGGAAAAGGGCGAGCGGTCAGAGTTGGCTGAGCTGGCTTCCAAAATACTTTAAGTACAACTTTAATTTAGATATAAAACCTTAGATATGGACCGGTCCTGAAGAAATTTTAGGGCCGGTTTCTTGTTGAGACGCTTGGGGGAGGAAAAAGGCGTAAAACAACAAAAGTTCCGGTATTTAAAACGGCATACCGGAACTCAATGTTGTTTCTTTTCTGCCGGGGAATTGCCCGGGCGCTGTCAGAATTTCCTTAGGAGGCTTTTACGACTTTGCCAGCCTTGATGCAGCTGGTGCAAACATCGATTTTTCTGACGCAACCCTTTTTGATCTCGGCACGGACTCTCTGAAGGTTCGGGTTGAATCTTCTCTTGTTGAGATTGTGGGCATGGCTGACGTTGTTGCCGACCATTGGTTTTTTCCCGCAAATTGCACATTCTTTTGACATGGTTACACTCCTAACGCAAAAAACGCTTTATCAAAATAATAACCCGGTGAAGATACACGAGTTTAAATTAAAAGTAAAGGTAAATTATTCTTTTCATTGATTTGCGTTTTGCAAAAGGCCGTTGAGTATGGGAATCTGGGCCAGGGCGATTTCACTCTGCTCGGTTCCCGGATAGAATTCCACAATATATTCGAACCGTTTCAGGGCCGCTTTGTATTCCTTGGTTTTCATATAGTAATTTGCCACGTAGAGCTCGTGGCCCACCATATTATCAATGCAGGTTTGAATGCGTTCCGCCGCCTTCTGGGTCTGTTCGTAGTTCGGATAGAGCTGAATCAGCCGTTCAAACTGCGCCTTTGCATTTCTGGCGGGACTGGCATCCCTGCCCACGGTGTCGATCTGGTTGAACCAGGCCAGGGCGATCTGATGAATGACATAGGGAACCGCCTCATTTCGGGGATGCATTTTTTCAAAAGTCTCGTAGGCAACAATGGCTTCATCGTACTCTTCCAGGTGGAAGTAGGCATCCGCGATTTTGAGTTCTGCCAGAATGGCATATTTGCTGAACGGATACCAGTCCTTGAGATCGGTGTACGCTTTTACCGCCCGGTTATAGTCCTGGCTCATAAAGGCGGCCGCACCGTCGGAGGCCAGTTGTTCTGCACTTTTGTTCATTTGGGCCGGCTCTTCAAGGAGTGAACATCCCGAAAGGAAAACCGTCAGGATCACAAGGATCAGGTATTTCTTCATCTTATAAATTCTCGATATAATGTTCAGCGGAAACCGCAGCAATAGCGCCGTCGCCAACGGCCGTGGAGACCTGACGCAGGGGCGTGTCTCTGACATCGCCTGCGGTAAAAACGCCGGGGATGTTGGTTTTCATATTGGCATCGGCAATGATGAACCCGCCGTCATCCGTGGCCACAGCCCCTTTTACGAAGTCTGTGTTGGGAAGAATGCCCACCCAGATAAAACACCCGTCGGCCTTGATCACGGACTCTTCGTTGGTTTTTACGTTTTTCACCTTTACGCCTTCAATGCCGAAGAAACCGTCAACACCTGTGGCTACGGTATCCCAGACGAATTCGATCTTATCGTTGGCAAAGGCCCTTTCCTGAAGGATCTTGGTGGCCCGTAACTCATCCCTGCGGTGAACGAGATATACTTTTTTGGCAAATTTGGTCAGGAAGATGGCTTCCTGGACCGCCGTATCTCCACCGCCGATGGCCACAACGGTTTTATCCCTGAAAAAGGGAGCGTCACAGGTGGCGCAGAAGGATATGCCCTTGCCCAGGTATTTGTCTTCGCCGATCCCCAGCTTTCTGGGTGATGCGCCCGAAGCAATGATCAGGGACTTGGTGGTAAGGGTTTCATCCTTGAGAACGATCTCCTTGGTGTCGGCCGAGAGATTGAGTCCGTGGACTTCTGCCGTCCGGATTTCAAGGCCCAGGTCCTCGGCATGTTTTTTCATCTTCTCAGCCAGGTCAAACCCGCTGATGCCTTCGGGGAATCCGGGGTAGTTCTCAATCCAGTCCGTGATGATAATCTGTCCGCCCGGTACGGCTTTCTCAAGAAGAAGCACCTTCATCCGGGCACGGGCAGCGTACAGGCCGGCGGTCAGGCCGGCAGGACCGGCCCCGATAATGACCAGATCATAATCGCTCATGTCTGTATCTCCTTAAAGAATGCCCTTGAGGGTCTCTTCAAGTTTCTCTTTGGCGACCATACCGGTGATCTGCTCGGCGACCTCACCGTCCTTGAAGAAGATCAGTGTGGGGATGGCCTGTACGCCGAATTTGCTGGGACTCAAGGGGTTGTCATCCACATTGACCTTGGCGAAGATCATCTGGTCTCCGTATTCGCCTGAAAGGGCTTCAACCGTGGGGGCAATGGCTTTGCAGGGGCCGCACCAGGGGGCCCAGAAATCAACGATCACGGGCTGGTTCATGGAGGCATCGAGCACGTCGACCGGAAAGGTCTCGGTGGTGGCATCCTTGATCAGGTCGCCCGGAGCGGCACCCGAGCCACCAAGCTCGCTGCTACCGATGATGGGTTCCATAGCCTAGTTCGCCTTGCTTAGAGATCAT
>JAKSBB010000536.1 GCA_022361315.1 Desulfobacterales bacterium | reverse complement strand
CGGCTGAGCGGGCGGATGATAGTGATCTCGCCGCAATGGCGGCCGGCATCCGGCAGATGCAGACGGAGTTTGAGGCCGGAGAGATCGCCACCCGGGCGGATCTCAGCTTTCACATGGCCATTGCCTTTGCCGCCCGTAATCCTTTCCAGATCTGGATTATGAGTTCCATCAACGACTACCTCTTTCACGGCAGCCGGGAGGCACTGCAAAAGCTCTACGCAGACGAAAACAACATTGACAGGATTCTTGTCCAGCACAACGATATTTTCTCTCCCATTAAGCGTCGCAATCCGTCCCGTGCCGCTGCCGCCATGGAAGCGCACATCCGTTTCCTTTCCGGGTTTTTGAACCGCCAGTGACCGGTAAGGTTACGGCTGGCTTTTCGTTAGAGAGGACAACTCAAAATCCGGTGCAGGATCTTTTGTCCGTGTAACGATCTCCGCCAGTGCTTCCCTGAGTGCTTCCTCGGGAACCGGGTGGTAAAAGGGCATGGCCAGGGCATCCGCAGCCGTATACCCCGCACCGATGGCCCAGGCCAGCAGGTGCCCCATATGCTCTCCGCCAGGTGCCATCATCTCTGCCCCCAGTAATCGGCCGTCTTTGGGATCCGCATAGATACAGGCCCTGCCTGCGGCTTTTCCCAGCATCATGGTGGCCCGGCCCCAGCCTTCCCAGGTGGTTTCACCGGTGATAAAATCAACACCGCTGTCCGTTAATTTCTGATAGCTTTGTCCCACCAGCGCAATGTCCGGATGGGAGAAGGTGATGTGCAGGGGGACCCGGCGCCTGAATCCCTCGATTTTTTCCGACACGCTGTTGCGGCCGCAGACGGCACCGTCATCCGCTGCCTCATGGAGTATGGGTGCAAGACCGTTGGCATCCCCGGCCAGAAAAACCGGCAGGTCCCCAACCTGAAGGGTCGCAGGATCGAAGGGAGGCATGCCGTTATCGTCCAGTTCAACGCCGAGGGTGTCAAGACCTAAATCCAGGAGGGCGGGGCGCCGGCCCGTAGCCAGGAGAACCCGGTCCACCTCAAATTGATCATTGTCACAGGCAACGATGAGGCCGGTATCGGTTTTTCCGACGATATCTGCCGTTCCCTGCCGGATATCCATCTCTTCGGAGAAATGGTCAAATGCATAAACCTGAAGGCCCGGATCGGTCAGGCCGCCTGCGGTTTTCCTGCGGCTGATGGCCGTCACCTTCACCCCCAGACGGTGAAGGGCCTGGCCCAGTTCGATACCGATTACCCCCAGACCGAAGACGGCCACCCGCTTCGGTAGATCCGGCAGTTCAAAAAACTGGTCTGTATTGACAACAAATTCCTTGTAAGGCTGCCAGCGTTCCGGGAGCCAGGGTTTTGATCCGGTGGCAATGATGATTTGCTTTGCCCGGATGGTTTCATCCCCCAGGTCCAGGGTGTTGGCATCGATGAATCTGGCACGTTTCCGGATCACCTTGTCCATGAAGGGTGCCATTTCGTCCACCACCCCGCCGGCATACTCGTCCCGCATCCTGCGGACCCTGGCCATGATTTTGGGCAGATCCGGGGTCAGTCCGTTTGAACCGGCAATGCCGTACTCCGGGAAAAAACCGGCCTTGTGAAAATCATTGGCCATGGCGATCAGCGCCTTTGAGGGCATGCAGCCCACCCGGGCGCAGGTGGTACCTAAGGGCCCGTCGTCAATCATCACGTAGTTCTCCGTTTCTCCGACAATATGCTCCTGGGCGGTGAGCCCGGCGGTTCCGGCGCCGATGATGGCGACATCGTAGACATGGGACATTATATGTATTCTCCTTATGGGGTCAGCGATTTTCCGACTATTTTGAAAATTTCCGGGGCTTCCCGGATGTTCTTGAGTTCTTTTCTGCCTAAACTGAGGACCTGAATATCAATGGATTTTTTTACCAGGTTATACATATCCGCAGAGATGCAAATACCGCCGGGCTCTGCCAGGGGTTCAATTCTGGAGGCGATGTTGACACCGTTTCCGAAAACATCCCCGTCCATGACCAGGACATCTCCGATATGGATGCCGATACGGATCAGTATCTGTTCCGCTTCCGGTTTGCCTGAATTATGGGCGGCAAGGTCGCCTTGCATGCCCATGGCGGAACGGACCGCATCCACGGCACTGGCATACCGTACCAGGAAGGCATCTCCGATTGTTTTTATTTCCCTGCCGTTGTGGGCTTTGATATGGCTGCGGATGATTTCGTTGTGGAGAAGCAGCTTTGAGTAGGTGGCCTCCTCTTCAGCCTCCATCTTCCGGCTGAACCCCACCATGTCCGTGAGCAGAATGGCAGCCAGGGAGCGTTCCGGAACAAGCGTATCCCGGGAAGTTCCATTTTCGTCTGTATCCGTGAGCACGGTGCCGGATGCCTTTTTACCCCATGCTGTCGACTGTCGGTTAACAGCCTCAATCCGCAGATGGCCGTTGTACATGTTCACCAGCAGCCGTGTCCCCCAGAAGTGAAATACTGCGGTAATTCCCAGCAGGCAGAAGGACCAGATCAGAATCAGGCCGGTGTGATCGGCACCTGCATAGATGACGCCCTGTATCTGTTTGCTGGCAATGAACGGGGAAAGGGTCATGGGAATGCTGAGGATGAGAAAAAAGGCCACCCAGTTCTGATTTTTATTCCATCTTTTGGTGAAGGTCAGGGAGGGCCGGACCATCCTGAACTTTTCCGGTTTTTTGAACAGGTGCAACATCAGAAGTTCATGGTACTCATGGCGTTTTATTGTCCTAAGCACCCACAGCAGAAAGAGGATGCTGGAGAGGCAGAACAGGAATGCGGCCGCCCCCATCACCGGTGGAAACAATGCATCAAAACGGGACAGGCTGAGGCGGCCCGCAGCCGTGAGCTGCATGCCGGCGATGACGGAAAGCACCAGCGCCATGGACGCGGCATAAAGTATCATGAAAATGTATGCCGGCAGACGGGAGAGGGAAAAACCTTTTCTCCGGAGTTCATCATACGCCGCCCTGGTATGATCCGGCAACGCTGTCCCGTCCAGCAGCCGGCTGAAGTGGGTGCGGCGAAGATTTAAATGACCGTCCAGCAGTTTTGAAAACCGGTATACGTTATACATCCAGAAGGACAGCAGACCGAAAACCAGGACGTCCGTTGTCTCTATTTCTGTACCGCTGCCGAACTCTTCCTCTGTGATATCTTCCAGTTCGTCGGGTATGAAAGCATCGGACATCAATGACTCCGTTCGGGTAAAGGGGCGTTAGTTTTTTGTAACAATCGAATATCAGATCCCCGTTGCTGCGTCAATTTTGTGAGTTTTCTAGATGAGGGCTATTTTACCTGTGTACGGGGTGCATCTCAGTCTTGCTTAATAGGAGCAGGGTTGATAGATTGGCGTCATCAAATATAATTTAAGGATAAGTGAGTATACCATATGGAAAGTCTTAACGAGTGGACAAAATCAGGCTGGAAAAATTATACGGCACTTCAGCAGCCCAACTGGCCGGACCCGGAAAAGCTGGACAGGGTCACCGGTGACCTGGCCTTGTTGCCGCCCCTGGTTTTTGCAGGGGAAATCAGAACCCTGAAGGATATGCTGGCCAAGGCTTCTGAAGGGGAGGCGTTTTTGCTCCAGGGCGGTGACTGTTCCGAGGATTTCTCCCAGGTGACGGCGCCCATCATCAGGGAAACTTTGAAAGTCCTGCTGCAGATGGCCGTTGTGATGACTTACGCCGGTGGTAAACCCACCATTAAAGTGGGCCGGATCGCCGGGCAGTTTGCAAAGCCACGTTCTTCGGATACCGAGCTGGTGGATGGGGTTGAACTTCCTTCCTACCGCGGCGACATGGTCAACAAGATCACACCGACCCTCAAGGACCGGACCCCCAACCCCAAATATATGCTTAAAGGCTATCACATGGCCGCGTCCACACTGAATCTGCTGCGGGCATTCACCCGGGGCGGGTATGCCACCCTGCACAGGGTACAGGCCTGGAATCAGGAGTTTGTGGCGCAATCCCCCATGGGCCGTTCCTATGACCGCCTGGCCAAGCAGATTGACCAGGCCATCAAGTTCATGAATACCATCGGTATCCCCACGGATATCCCCCAGATTAACCAGACCCAGTTTTTTACCTCCCATGAGGCCCTGCTTCTGCCCTATGAAGAGGCATTGACCCGGATCGATTCCACCACCGGAGAATGGTATGACTGCTCGGCGCACATGCTCTGGATCGGGGAACGGACCCGGCAGGTGGACGGTGCCCACGTGGCCTTCCTTAAAGGGGTACTCAACCCCATTGGGGTGAAAATCGGGCCGGATCATGATGTGGATGACGTCAAGCGGCTCATTGACGCCCTTAATCCGGAAAACGAAGCCGGACGACTGACCCTGATCACCAGGATGGGCAGTGAGAATATTGAGACTTCCCTGGCCCCCTTACTTCGTGAGGCCAAAAAAGAGGGGTATCGTATCGTATGGAGTTGTGACCCCATGCATGCCAACACCTATACCTCCGACTCCGGTCACAAGACCCGGAATTTCAACGATATCTTAAAGGAAATTGTCAGTTTCTTTGAAGTCCACTGGGCGGAAGGAACCATCCCCGGTGGGGTTCATCTTGAGATGACCGGCAAAGACGTCACCGAATGTGTGGGGGGAGCCAGAAATATCGTCAGTGAGGATCTGCACAACCGGTATGACACCACCTGTGATCCGCGGCTGAATGCAGAACAGAGCCTGGAAGTGGCATTTCAGATCGCAGAGATGATTAAGCATTGAATGATACAACCCCAACAAGGGACACATACCCTCCGTTTGAAGGATAATCAATTTGTTTAAACCAGCATCCAAATCAACACTCACCGAAGATGTGACCCGGCAGCTTCTGGAGGCAGTGAAACAGGGACAGTGGCAGCCCGGAGAAAAGATTCCCGGCGAACTGGCCCTTTCCAGTACGTTTAAGGTCAGCCGGAATTGCATGCGGGAGGCACTTAAAGGGCTTGCATTGCTCAAAATCATCGAGGCACGTCCCGGACAGGGCACCTTCCTGGCGCAAGACGCCTATGCCAAGGTCATGAACCGGGAACTGGCCGAGCATCTTTCGGAAAACGTCTCCGTTATCGAATTGATGGAGATCAGAATCCTCCTTGAAACCCAGATTGTACGCTGGGCCATAAAGCGGGGAACGGATGAAGAGTTTGACCGCCTCAGGGCCATCATTGAAAAGGAGCGGGAGTTCGAGGGTGAACTCACCGAATCCAGCCTGAAACCCAGGGCGGAGTTCCACCAGGTGCTGGCGGATATTGCCGGGAACAGCCTGGCAGTCAAATTTTTGAATTCCATACGGGGAGAGTTTGAAGCCCAGCGGAAGCGGTACCTGGATCTGCCGGGGGATACCTGGGTGGACATGATGAACGAGCATGAAAAGATTCTCGGGTTTATTATGGCCAGGGATGCGGACAAGGCCTGCCGGGAGATGGAGCAGCACCTGAGGCGGATGGAAACCGTCATCCGGTAAAGACGGCGGTACCGCCGTAAAGCAAACCGGAAAGGCCCCGGGCAGTCAGACTGCCCGGGGCCTTTCGTTTTATTGGATGGTCTGCCGGCTGGTGGTGTATCCCTCCAGAACATCCTCAAGCAATTCAATGCCCAGGCCCGGGGCCTGGGGAGCCTGCACCCGGCCGTCCCGGATCAGTCCGGAATAGGTGGTGACGTCCTTTTCCAGGCGGAGTGGGGAGAAGTACGCATGACCGTATGGGTAAAGGTTGGATACCGTGAGGGCGAGGTTCAGGGAGGCGGCCTGGGTAATCCCCTGTTCGATCATGGAGTTGAACAGGATCTCGATCCCTTTGCTTCTAGCCAGTTCAATGATCTTGAGTGATTCTCTGATCCCGCCGTTTTTACAGACCTTGATGCTGAAGACATCAGCGGCGTCCAGCCGGATGACTTCCCTGGCATGGCGGTAGGACAGGAGGCTTTCGTCCACGGATACCGGTACACCGCATTTGAGGCGGAGGGCGGCGATCCCTTCGATGTTTTCCGCGTCAACGGGCTGCTCAAACAACACCGGCTCCGCCTCTCCGGCAATGGAAATGAACTTCATGGCATCGGCCATGTCGTAGCCCTGGTTGGCATCCGCAATGATGGGGAACTCTTTGCCCAGGGTATCCCTTACGGCGAGCACCCGGTTCCCGTCGTGAACCGGATCTCCGCCGACTTTTACCATAATGGCGTGGTACTTGCTCTCCGCCACCGTTTTGGCTGCTGCCACGGTTTCTTCGATTGTTCCGTCCCCGATGGAACCCATGATGGGCATGTCCGTGCGGAGTGCACCGCCCAGCAAACGGTAGAGCGGCATACCGGCAGCCTTGCCCAGCAGGTCGTAGCAGGCCATGTCAATGGGGCATTTGGCCATATGGTTGTCCCTGACCATATCTTCCATGATCCGTGCGATCATTCTGACGTTGGTGGGATCTTCCCCGATGATGGCAGGGGCCAGGTACGCCTTGATGACCGCAGCCACTGTTTCAGGGGTTTCCCCGGTGAATTTGCCCATGGGGTCTGTTTCCCCGTAACCGCAGAGTCCTTCATCGGTATTGATCTTTACGATCACCGGTTTGGTTTCCCTCAGGTAGCCGTACCGCTTGGACAGTTTGTAGGCCTTTTTCAGGGGGATACAGGTTTCAATCAATTCTACAGAGGTAATTCGCATGGTTATTATCCAGTTATTCTAATGGTGTTATCAGTGAATGAGGCCGGCCAGTCCCGGCAGGTACAGGGACAGCGGTTCCCAGAACGTGGTGAGCAGGATGGCCGGTATGGAGCCGAATATTATGAGCAGAAACGCCGGCTTCATCATGGTATCAATGGTCACGTTGCCCGTCCTGGCACCGATGTACAATATCCCTGCCATGGGCGGGGTCATCATGCCCATTCCCAGGTTGGTTCCCAGGATGGCGGCAAAGTGAATGGGATGGATCCCAAGTTTGAGGATCACCGGGTAAAGCAGTGGGGTCACCATGAGGATACCGCTGAGTTCGTCCATGATCATCCCGATAAAGATGAGGAAAAGATTGATCAGCAGAAGCAGCAGCAGTTTGTTGCTGGTCACGCTCAACAACACCTCGGCGATCTGCTGGGGCACCTGTTCCATGGTGAATATCCGGCTGAGGATGGCGGCAAAAAAAGTCATCAGTATCATGGTGCCGGTGGCAACGGCCGATGACCTGAGCAGGAACATGACTTTCCCCAGCTTCATTTCCCTGTAGATGAAGCATCCCAGGACAAGGGCGTAAAACACTGCCGTGGCCGCGGCTTCCGTCGGGGTCATGATGCCGCCGTAGATGCCGCCCAGTATCATCACCGGCAGGAGGATGGCCCCGAAGGCCGCCCTTGATTTCTCTTTCACCTCCACCAGCTGCTCATCGGCAGTGCGCCGTGGGGGGATCTTGATCCCCGGCATCTTGCGGACCATGAAAATATTAACGATGCAAAAGAGGAATGCCAGCAGGAGGGCCGGACCGATGGTAGCCAGAAAACAGGCGGCCACGGACTGGCCCGTGACAAAGGCGTACATGATCATGGCAAGGCTGGGGGGGATCATGGTGCTGAGTACTGCCGAAGAGGAGATGAGCGCAGCAGAGTAGCCCCTGGGGTACCCGTGTTTTTCCATCTGGGGAATCATAATGGTACCGATGGCGATGACCGAGGAGGCTGCGGCACCGGAGATGGCGCCGAAGACGCAGGATACGATGACCGCCACGACCCCCAGACCCCCTTTCATCCGGCCCACGAACACCCGCACAAAGTCAATGAGTCTGTGGGCAATGCTGCCGCCGGTTACCAGATACCCCGTGGCGATGAAAAAGGGCAGGCTGAGAAGGGTGACCGAGTTCATCTTGGCGAATCCCACCGGCAGGAGGAAAGAAGGATCAATTCCCTTGGTGATACTCAAAAAGATGGTGGCCACCAGAAATCCGAAGGGAATGGGCACCCCGGTAAAGATCAGCAGGGTGAAGATCAGCAGGGAGGCAAGTATCATTAAATCCATGTTTCAGATTCCTTTCGTGTGGTGAGCATCTCCTGAGGGATGGGCGCTTTTTTGAGGATGAGCTGCATCCATTGGATGAATTCCACCAGAAAGTAAAAGCTCATCAGGCAGAGGCCGACAAATATACTGAGCTGGAACCAGACCACCGGATAGGTGGTGCCCAGCAGGGTGGATCTTGACTGCTCTCCCCGTTCAAACCCCCAGACCACGTAATCCCAGGCCCAGGGAATAATATAGGTGGCCGCGGCAAAAGAGATAAAGCTCGTCACGGCCCGGCATCTGGCATAGTTGATGGTGGTGCCGAAAATCAGGTGAGTGAGTTCCGCCTTGATATGACTGCGTTCGTATGCACCGTAAGAGGCACCCATAAAGTACATCCAGAAGGCGCAATAGGCTGCCAGCTCTTCAATCCCCACAAAGGAACTGCTGAACACGTACCGGAGAACGACCTCGGTGAACACCGCCGTGGTGGATATGCACACCGATATTACGAGCACGAACCGCTGGATTTTAATCAGGGCCTCCCAGACCCAGGTGGCCAAATTTTTCATTTCTCCCCCCTCCTATTATCTATGGAATACCGCCCCGGCGGCCTGTGGCCGGGCGGGGCGGTGTATTGCGGGCGCAGTCCGTTACAGTCCTGCCTTTTGCCTCATAACATCCATTATATCTTTCCCGATAACCTTATCCATGGCCGGCCATACCGTTGTCCTGACCTTTTTGGCCAGAACTTCAAGCTGGGCATCGTCGGGCTGGATGACCCGGATTCCGGCCCCCGCCAGTTTGTCTCGGAACTGCTGGTCCTCTGCCATGGCGGTGACAAAACTCTCGTTACCGTATTTTCTTGCCGCATCAGTGACAATTTTCTGCTGTTCAGGTGTCAGTTTTTCCCAGGACTTTTTGTTCATATAGGCAAAGGAATTCTGGAAATGGGTGTTGTACTGAACCCAGACCTTGGTCACATCCCTGAAAGAGGACCAGGTGTTGTAGGGCTGGCCGCCGATCTGGCAGTCCACGAGCTTTGTCTGCTGGGCAATGTAAAGTTCTCCCCAGGGCACGGGGGTGGGGTTGAATCCCAGGGCCAGTACCAGATTTTCCCATGCCTGGTTCCCCGGAGGGAATCTCATCTTGTACCCCTGTTTATCCGCTTCGGGATCCAGGACGTCGAATTCGGGGACAGAGGCAAATCCGCCGCCGCCGAAACCGGCTGCCACAACGGACAATGCCTTGAGCCCGATGCTGTCCATGGCACCTGACATGATATTGAACAGGTAGGGATCCTCTCCCAGGTAGGCGGCCTTTGCCTCATCCCAGTTCATGACCGAATAGGGGAGCACCCTGACCTGAAGGCGGGCGTCGTAGGAGGGGGATACCGGCAGGATCCCGATATCAACGGCACCGCGCATGATCTGTTCGGATACCTCCATCCAGTCCCCCAACTGGTTGGCCGGATAGATGGTGATCTTGATCGCCCCTTTGGTTTTCTCTTCGATTTCCCCGGCCATGGCCTTGGTCATCCGGTCCACAAGAGAGTCTACGGGCTGGTAATGGGCCCACTTCCACTTGACGGTCCCGGCCATTGCAGCGGAACTGCCGATGGCAAGGGCAACACAGGTAATGATGATCCATGAAAACGCCTTTTTCATTTGCCTACCTCCTTGGGTATAAATTG
>JAKSBB010000448.1 GCA_022361315.1 Desulfobacterales bacterium | reverse complement strand
TCCGTTCAAAAATTAAACGAAGCGATGAAATTGGAAAATTGGCAAACTCATTGGATCTGATGGCAGCACGACTTGGGCATCACGAAACACAGGAACAAGTGATGATTTCAAATCTTGCGGATCGTAGCCAACAGCTAAAACAGATGAATGAGTATCTGGTATACTTTGAAGAATCGGAACGTCAGGTCATCTCTTCTAAACTGCACGGAACGATTGCGCAGACACTTGGCATCAGTGCCTCCAGGGTAAGACAGCTGCTGAACAAGTGTGATGGGAACCACAAAAGGGATATAGAAGATATACTGTCAGTGATTGACCATGCCATCCGGGAAATCAGGTCCATCATTTATGAACTTGCCCCGCCGATGCTCAAAGATTTTGACATTGATGTGGCCATTGACTTCTTAGTAGAGGAGTTCAATGAGAAATATAACGTCCGCTTTTCATTCGATAACAATGTCGGGGGGGCAGTCCCACTGAACAGAGCACTAAAGCTCACCTTCTACAGGGCAGTAAAAACGATACTTACCGGCATACTCGAACACAGTGACAGACCCTTTGTGAACATAAAAATGTCTGCAGAGGAGACGGTGCTGTTCATCCAAATCACAGCGGATGGAATCGGACTTAAAAAAGAACATATTTTGGACCTTCCCGCCAGCAATTCAGGTCATACTCTCCAAGAAAGAATGGAACGATTGGGCGGAGAAATGACTGTAAATCAGAACTCTGAGTATGAATTTTACATTTCTCTTTATGCACCAGTTCTGCCGGAGAACCATCCGGACTGATTCTGGTGATCGCCCCTGTCTGATGGGGGGCTGAAAATCTCCATTGCGAATCCATTGTATCGGGAGCAGGCATATGATATATGGGCAGGGTGTCATCGTCACTGGTTTTGACGATGGAATCACTCATTTTAATTGTGCTTTCCTTTGGGGGAACCCGGTGAGAATCCGGGGCGGACCCGCCGCTGTGAGTGGGGACGAAAGCCGCACAAGGTCACTGGGCTTATCCAAACAGTCCGGGAAGACGCGGCGAGTAGACAGATCCACGAGCCAGAATATCTTGAAGGAAAACGTTGACCAACATTCTCGGAGAGACGGTAAATCCCCGGGCTGATGACTGTCGGCCCCGTGCAAAGACAATCGGGACGCCGGCCTCGGGGAATTATTTATGACATCCTACACCCTGTTTCTGATTGTTCTTGGTACCTACATCACCTTCCTGGTGCTCACCGGGATTTATTTCAGCAAAAAACAAAATTCGCAGGCCGATTTCTGGCTGGCGGGCAAATCCGCCGGTTTTCTTTCCGTGGGCTTTTCTGCTGCGGCCTCCTGGCTTACCGCCGGGGCAATGCTGGCCGTCATTGGCTTTTTTATGCTGCTGGGCATGGGATCTGTATGGGGATTTGTGGCCCCCAATATCCTGGCCTTGTTCATCATTGCCTTTTTCGTCAAAAAAATAAAATCACTGCCGGCCATGACCCAGCCGGAACTTCTGGAACTGCGATACGGACCCCATCTGCGGCTCCCGGTGGCCCTGATCATCACGGTGGTTATGATCCTTTTTGCCGTGGCCGACATCAAAGGATTTGCCATGGTGCTGGAGGTTTTTTACGGTATCACGCCGGCCTACGCCGCCATGATTGTCGGCCTTGCCGTTGCGGTTTATGTGACCCTTGGCGGGCTTTCCGCCGTCATTGCCACGGATGTGGTGCAGTTCACCTGCCTCTCCCTCTTTATTCTGATCATGGCCGGCGCAGTTTTATCCGGTGCCGGAACCGCAGCCAATATGGACCTGGGTCAGATGGTGACCGCCGCGCCGGAAGGATGGTGGAACCCGGTTTCCATTGGGTTCCCCATGGTTCTGATCTTTGTCTTTGCCATTGTACCGGGCTGGATCACCGAACAGGATCCCTGGCAAAGGGTCTGGGCCGCCAGGGATGAACGGGCCGCCAGAAACGGCATGTTTTTGGGCTCCCTGCTCGTGGCCGTTGTATTCGGGGCCTGTGCCCTGATTGCCCTCGGCCTGAATGTCATCTACCCGGACGTTGCCAAAGCCGGGTTTCCCATGGGAATGGCCAAAGCAGAACCCGCCCTGCTCACCTTCATCATGGACAGCAACATCTCAGGGTTCAGCCTGGCCCTCTGTGCCGTGGCCCTGGCCACCGCAGCCATGTCCTGTACGGATACCTTTGCCGCCTCCGGTGCCTCCTGTATCTCCCGGGACGTTTTCCAGCGGTATATTTACAGGGACGCCTCCATGGCCCAGGTAAAAACCGTCAACCGACTCAGTGTACTGCTGATCGTTGCCCTGGCCACCATCGGCTCCTTTTTCATCACCTCCATCATTGATGCCATCCACATTGCCACCTTCATCGCCTCGGCCTCCTACTTCTTCGCCCTCATGGGCGGTCTCTACTGGAAACGGGCCACAGGCCCCGGAGCAGTGGCATCCATGTGGACCGGCTTTATTGTTCAGACCGGTCTGGTTATTTTCGACATTGCCAAAACGGCACCCATGTCCCCGCCTTATCTGGAGAGTCTACACCCAGTGTTCATGGGCCACGGGGTGATTCTTGCCATGGCGGTTTCCGGACTCGTGTTCGTAACGGTATCGCTGGCCACCCGCCCCAGTGATGAAAAACAGCTGGAGATATTTTTCGGGAGAGATGACTCCGGGCCCCGGGAATCTTTATCCACAGACGCCGGATAGAAGGTGGCCAGACCTCATCCTTGCGGAACCAAGACGAATGGACTAAGGTCACGGATAGAACGGCACCTTAACCTCAGGAGAAACCCATGTTCAAACGCCTGATAGTTATACTTCTCATTTTGACCGGCACAGGGCAGCCCTGTGCCGCGAACGGTTCAGACCCTGTTGATGCGCTGATCCATGCAGAACTGTCCGGCCAGCCGATCCCTCTGGTATCTGCCGGCCGGCCGGATATGGATACACCCACGGCCTATGGAATTCAAGACGCCTATATCAGCCGGCGGCTGGAAAGCGACCGGCTGGCAGGCTACAAAGCCGGACTGACATCATCCGCTGCACAGAAGCGGTTTAAGGTGACCCAACCCCTGGTGGGGGCTCTCTTTGCTTCCGGACAACGCGCTTCCGGTGCAAAGGTGCAGCGGGCAGCCTTTATCCGCCCCATGATTGAAATGGAAATCGGTTTTATACTGAAGAAAGCACCGAAGGGTGAAATCGACAATGTTGACACCTTGAAAGCCTTAGTGGGTAAGGTATTGCCGGTGATAGAACTGCCTGATCTGGGATTTGCAGATATGAAAGCCATCCGAAGTGTGGATATCATCGCGGCCAACGTATCCTCAAGGCAGTTCATTACAGGGAGTTCGGTGCCGCCGGATGCCGTTGACCTTGATGCGGTTTCCGTCAGTCTGACACTGGACGGCAGCGTTGTGGGCCGGGGAATGGGAAAAGATGCCATGGGAGGTCAATGGGAAGCCGCACTCTGGATGGTCAACACCCTGATCCAACAAGGGCGACCGCCCCGTGCAGACCATCTGCTCATCACCGGGGCACTGGGCAGGATGCTCCCCGGAAACCCCGGTTCATACCGCGCGGATTACGGGGATCTGGGTATCGTGGAATTCAAACTTGATTGATCCTCATTTACTATAACGCTTTATTGGCCTTTTGGGCGACCCATCTTGATTGCTCCCACAGGGTGTCTTAACTTTGTTCAGGGTTGCCGGCGTATCTGACTCGTAACATTCCGGCAACCGCCTCACAAATCAACAAAGGAGACCCCTGTGATGAATATATCCAGACCTATAGCATTCCTTACCATTATTGCCTTCCTGACCCTGCCGTCGGTTGCCCTTTCCCACTGCCAGATCCCCTGCGGCATCTATGACGACAATGCCCGTGTCCAGGCCATGATGGAAGATGCAAAAACCGTTGAGAAATCCGTCACGCTGATCCATGAACTGGCAGGCAAATCAGATGCCCAGTCTGTGAACCAGAAGGTGAGATGGGTGATGAACAAGGAGAGCCATGCCCAAAAGATCATCGCCACCATGTCCGACTATTTCCTGACCCAGCGTGTGAAACCCTCTCAGGAAGATTATGCAGAGCGCCTAAAAAAACACCATGCCGTCATCCTGGCTGCCATGAAGGCGAAGCAGAATGCCTCCCAGGCCGCTGTAGATGCCCTTAAAAAGGCGATTGAAGGGATTGAACCCTATTACCACAGTCATTAAAGAAGCCGAGAAAAAGGCCCCGGCAATCTTCTTCCCAGGGTATTATTTCCCAGAGCATTGTTTCCCGGGGCCTTTCATAATCTAATCAACTTCATCTAATCAACGTCCTGGGGGACCCAGTCAATGGTCACCCGGGTGCCTTTTCCGGGTTCGCTCTCGATGGTGAACCCCCATCCGAAACGGCGGCACAGCCTGGATACAATGCTCAATCCCAGGCCGAAGCCGCAGCTTAGCTCTCCTTTGATGTGGGAGTGGGTGACGGCGTCCAGGCGGTCCGGTTCAATACCCATACCGGTATCGATGATGGTTATTCGCTCCGCCTCAGAAATGACGGTAACCGAACCCTCCCCGGTAAACTGAAAGGCATTCCGGATCAGGTTGACCACGGCGATATACAGGATCTCTTCCCTCACTTTGAGCTCCGGATTCTCCCGGATATCCACCACCAGCTCAACGGTCTTATTTTCAATGAGATAGCGGGTGTTTGACACCGCCTTGTCCACGGCATCCCGGACACGGCAGGATTCCCCCTGAGCATCTTCTTCCCTGGCCAGCCACAGAAAAGTCTCGATGGTGGTTTCCATGTCATTCACGGATCTTGTGATCCGCTTCAACGGTTTTTTGAGCAGAGGGTTTGTCTCTATTTCCGGCTGCTGCTCCATGATTTCCACCGCCCCTTTGACGATGGTCAACGGGGTTCTCAATTCATGGCTGGCATCCCGGGTAAACTGTTTTTCCCTCTGGATAAATGCCTTGATCCGCTGCATGGCCGTTTCCAGGGATGCGGTCAGCATGCCGATTTCACCGGTGCTGGACGCCACGGCCCATTGTTCCGGGATATCTTCGGGGTTCAGGGCACGGATCTTGTCCATCAGGGCAACCATAGGCCGGAACATGAGGATTGAAATAACCACACCGATGATCGTGCCGGGGATCAGGAGCAGGGCCACCGAGAGCATCAGAATCCCCCTGGGATCCATAAAATCGTTCTCCTTGAAAAAGGCCCTGCCGTGAAACAGAAGATAGTGAGTTTCTCCGGTATCCGGCAGACGAATCACCGCCACATGCTTGGGCGGCCGGTCTTTACGTGGATGAAGGCTATGCACCCCGGGTTCCAGCCCCGCCACATGCGATTTGTACTTATGGGGTAATGCCTCTGCGCCCTTGAAGGCACTGATGAATTTAGAATTGGGCAGGGGGGTGGTGTTATCCTTTTCATACTGATACAGAAAAAAATCCACCTCGGTCTGCAGCAGGTTATCCACCAGGCGACCCACATTTTTTCCCATGAGGACAAAGGTGATCACACCGTTGATAAGGATCAGGATGGTTCCGAACAACAGGATTCCGGCCAGAACCCTGAACCGGATGCTGTGATAGATTTTCATGGCTTTTCCCCGCCTTCATCTCCAGTATCATTTCCGGTATCCGGAACCAGCTTGAATCCCACACCGTGGACAGTATAAATCAGCGCCTGGTCAAAGGGTTTGTCCACCTTTTTCCTGAGGTTATAGAGATGGCTTCTCAACACATCACTGCCCGGCGGCATATCCCCCCAGAGGGCATGTTCCATCTCTCGTCTGGACACCACGTTGGGGCTGGCCTCCATCAGCATGCGCAAAATCGAAATACAGGTGTTGTTCAGCTCAATGGTTTTTCCCCGGCGCATCACTTCAAAGGTCCCGAGATCCATGGTCAGATCCCCCAGAGAGAGCGTCTTTTTATCCCGGCGTTTCCGTTTTGCAAGGGCCCGGACCCGGGCTTCCAGCTCTTTCAGGGCAAAGGGCTTGACCAGGTAGTCATCCGCCCCTGAATCAAAGCCCAGGAGTTTATCATCCAGAGTATCCCTGGCTGTCAGCATGATCACCGGCACCTGGCGGTCCGCCTCCTGCCTCAGTTTCCGGCAGAGGGTAATCCCGTCCATGCCCGGGAGCATGAGATCCAGAACAATCACGTCATAGGTCTGGGTCAGGGCCAGGTGGAGCCCGCCGATACCATCCATGGCAAAGTCCAGGATAAAGCCTTTGGCCTCCATGAAGTCGGTTATGTTTTCAACGATGGCCGGATTGTCCTCTATGATCAGGAGCCTGATATTGTCTGTCATGCAAACCTCTGCAAAATCATTGGGTGTTGGCGCCAGTATAGTAGTCCAACTCCTCCAAGGCAAGGAGAAGGGAGACCCTGGCATCGGCCAGGTCGCCCTCTGCCGCCACCAGGTCATTCTGGGCCTCATTCATCCGTACCAGTGAGGCCTGGCCGGCATCGTACTCTTTTTTCACCAGATCCCGGGTTTCCCCGGTGAGCCGGGTGGTTTCAGCCTGAAGGGTGAGAGTCTCCCTGGCGGAAGCCACACTCTCCAAGGCGGTCCGGATCTCTGAGACAGCAGTTATTCTGGCATCTTTCCGATCCGCCTCCAGCTCCCGTTTTTCAGACATCACTGTGCGCACTGATGATCGGATGGCGCCACCGGAAAAGAGTTCAAAACTGATACTCACGCCCACAGACGACCCCATATTGTCCGAATCGTCCAGACCGTCCAAGTTTTCTGCGCCACTGACACCGTACCCACCGGTCAGGGAAACTGTAGGCAAATAGTCGGATCTGGCCCGGTTGATTCTGGCGTCGGCATCCCGGACTGCCAGGTCGTCAACCACAAGGTCCGTCCGGGTATCCAGTACAGTGTCGATATCCACATCAGCATCCCTCTTTTCCGGTTCGGCTGCCTCTTCCGCAGTAGCCAGGGCCTGGATACGGGTATTATCCGGCAGCCGGGCATCTGCATAGCCCATGAGGGCGGCCAGGCCGAATCCGTATTCCTTGTAGGATTGACGGGCCTCTATCAGCGCGGCTTTGGCCGTATTTACCTTTGTTTTATAATTCAGTACGTCGCTGTATGACCCGGTGCCCAGCCGCTCCTTGGCCTCGGCCTCCTTGAGCTGATCCTGGTTGAATGCCATATCTGACTCGGCGATCCGGATGTTTTCCGATGCCAGCTGCAGGTTAAGGAAGCTCTGGGACACCGACCAGATCAGGGTCCGCTTTGCATCTGCCAGGGATTCCAGGCTCATCTTCTGACCGTATTGGGCGGACAGGGTGTTGTACTTCCTGTAAAATCCCTGGAACAGCACCTGGGTGGCGGACAGGGTATTGGTGTAGGCCTCCTCCTGTGAGGACGCGGACAAATCCGTCTTTTCGTCATAATCCCAGGATGAGGTCAGGGCGACAGTGGGCAGATATTCCGCCCTGGCCTGGCGGATGGTTTCCATGGCCTGTACCAGGTTTTCCTTTGCTGCCGAGAGAGTAGGGCTGTTTTCCAGAGCAATTTGTTTGGCCCGGGCCAGGGTCAGTGTAAGGGCCGCCGGCGACCCGCCGGCAATCGTTTGGCCTGTTAAGGAGGTGGATGATGCGGCCATGGCAAGACTGACCCGGCCCGGGCCGGAAATAATTATAAGGGCTGCGGCAAGTACGGCTGCCGTCTTAAATACGTTCATGGAATTCTCCTAAAGTTACGGCAGGTGTCGGCGAGACTGACTCAAGTGCATTTCTGCGGAATGCCGGTTCGATCCGGCTGCGGCGAATATCAGCTCCCGGATTCAGACCAAAGCCCCCAGCAAGTGCAAACCGGATATCGTTGACAATGGCGAACAGGCAGGGCAGGAGCACCAGGGTAAGCACGGTGGCAAAGGCCACACCGAAGGCCAGGGAAATCCCCATGGGGATCAACTGCTGGGCGTGCTGGCTGGTTTCCAGAATCAAGGGTAAAAGCCCGCCGATGGTGGAGATAGACGTGAGCATAACCGCCCTGAAACGCCGCACCCCGCCCTGGTAGATGGACTCAAAGAATGCCATCCCCTCTTCCAGGTTCATGTTGATCCTTTCAATGAGCACGATGGCATCGTTCACCACTACACCGGCCAGGGCCACCATCCCGAAGATGGACAGCAGTGACAGCATATGCCCCATGACAAAGTGGCCCAGGACCGCGCCCACCAGCCCGAAGGGAATGGTAATAAGGATGAGGAAAGGCTGGACATAGGAACGGAACATGGTG
>JAKSBB010000481.1 GCA_022361315.1 Desulfobacterales bacterium | reverse complement strand
CTGGCTGACCTTTCCCGATCCCCATCCCAAACAACGGGGCATCAAGCACCGCCTGACCTCCCCCGGCTTTCTGGAGATTTACGCCCGGCTGCTTTCCCCCAGCGGAAAGCTGCACCTGAAAACCGACAGTCTGATGCTCTATACCTATACCCTGGAAATGGTGGATGTCTGGGGGGGCACCCTCCTGACGGCCACAAAGGATCTCCATAACGGGAGCGCCACGGCCACCGGGGCCAGGGACATTGTTTCCGCCTTTGAAGCCAAGGCCCTGCAACGGGGGGAGACCATTAAATATCTCTCATGCACACTGAATCAGGAGGCCCCATGAATGAAGATCGCCTGGAAACCCTGGAAATCAAGGTGGCCTTTCAGGAAAAGGCCATTAAAGAACTCAACGACATCATCTACGCGCAGCAGATGGAAATCGACCGGCTGGTGAATCAGGTCAAAACCCTGATGGAATCGGGAATTCAATCGGGCAGTGACGGACCGGCCAACGAAAAGCCCCCGCATTATTGATACGGTATAGCCGGTCCTGCCAGTTCAGGAGATCAGATACTTAATTGGCCTGGTCTGCGGCCTTCTGAGTATTTGTATCCTGGAAAAACCGAAGCAATGGATCGGAACTGATAATGTAGTAGGCATTACCACTATTTTCCGCCTCTGACTTGTCCAGAATCTTTACATCCGAATGTAGTTTTACCGTGGCTTTTATGTCGAGGGGCGTTTTCTTTTCCTTGGCCATGTCAAACTGATCCCGGGTGAACTTACCGGCCTTTCCCCAGGCCCAGTAGACCACCTTGTCATGGGCTTCCACGGTGGGATCGTTGTAGGCCATGAAAAGATCTCCCAGAATGTTCTGCACCTGGACCTGACCGATATTCTCAAATTGTTCAAACATCACCAGCACCCGGTCCGTGGCCTTGTCCGCCACCACGTTGAGGGTGCCATCCATAAACCTATAAACCTTTTCGGACCTGGCGGTCTGCATGTTTTGTTCAGCCACGACTTTCTGGGCATCCGTGAGTGTCTCACAAAGCACATAGCCGTTCCGCTCGATGTTCAGGTTCCGGACAGTGTCAAATAGCGCTTCCAGTTCCCCG
>JAKSBB010000282.1 GCA_022361315.1 Desulfobacterales bacterium | reverse complement strand
GCAGGATGACAAATGGAGGGCTGGCCAGATCCAGAAGATCTTCAATCCGGTCAAAGTCAGCCAGGGGCAGATCCGGCCGGATACTCTTATTGATGGGGATAGTCCGCATCTGTGACGGGCCGGTGCCCAAAAATGAAATGCCGAACCGCTTTCCAGAGGTGTACGCCTTGAAGTCCCGGATGAATTCCGGTGTCAGACGATCCAATTGGAGTTCGTACATCCCCACCACCAGCGGGGCATTTGCCCAGCAGATATGCCCTTCCGTATTTTTAATTACCTCAAGGCCGCCGTTTTTGACCATGGCGGCGAGTTCCGTTTTAAGTTCCTCCGTGGAATCCACCAGATGGCCGGCCCGTGAAAAAAGAGTTGTCAGATCTGCATGCTCATGGGTGAGCTTCGTGGCAATTTGGGCTTGAAGCGGAGAGAATATATGTTTCAGCAACCGGATATCCGCACCGCAACTGCTGGGGGGAAATCCGACGGGCAGGCGGTTCAGATGGCGCTGGAGGTCTCTGTAGGCTTGATGGTCTTGGGTAGTTTTCATTCCCCAGTGATAAGAGATTTCCGGTGCCGGGTCAAATTAAATGTGTGTGGGGGTGGCAGAGGGCGATACTTCCCCCTGCCACCGGTGGATTTAAAAATTCTTAAAAGCGCTCTCTTTATCCAGGGGAATGACCTGATCCGGCCGAACTTCTCCGCTGCCGGGAAGCTGTCTTGCCGGATCGGCTGCCACACCAGGTCTTTGTTCTATCCTTCCGATGGGGCTTGACGGAGCGGATAATGCCCGGGAATAGCTGCCATTACCGTTATTTCCGGTGACCATCTGCATCAGGTCGCCGACAAATTCCCGGAGCTGTTCGGCCTGGGCATTCATCTCTTCGGAAGCCGATGCCGATTCTTCTGCATTGGCGGCATTCTGTTGCACCACCTTGTCCATTTCGCCTACGGCACGGTTGACCTGGGCAATACCGTCTGCCTGTTCCCGGGATGCCTGGGATATTTCGGTGATGAGTTCGGCAACTTTGCCGGTACTGTCCGTCACTTTCTCAAAGGCGGTGTTGGTGGTGGAAACCAGTTCCGCCCCCTCGTTGACACTGGTGATGGTGCCCTCAATGAGTGCGGCCGTATCCCTGGCTGCATCCGCAGCCCGCATGGCCAGGTTCCGCACCTCATCGGCCACCACGGCGAAACCGGCACCGGCCTCACCGGCCCGGGCCGCTTCTACGGCGGCATTCAGGGCGAGAAGGTTGGTCTGAAAGGCGATTTCGTCGATGGTTTTGATAATCTTTGAGGTTTCTTCGCTGGCAGAGGTGATCTCCTGCATGGAACTGGTCAGCTGTCCCATAGCGGTTGAGGCATCGGTGACCACCTGGTTGACATCCTTCATCAGGTGGTCCGCATTGCCGGAATTCTCTGCCGTATTTCCCGTCATGGCAGACATCTCTTCCATGGAAGATGAGGTTTCTTCCAGGGCCGCGGCCTGCTGGGACGCCCCTTCCGCCATGGACTGGCTCGCGGAAGAAACCTGGCCGGCGGCGGAAGCCACCTGGTTGGCCCCTTCGTCCATACCGCTGATGATCTGGTTGATGGGGTTGACGATGGAACGGGTGATCATGAAGATGAGGGTGGAGATCAAAAAAATGCCGATACCGGCCACCACAAGGTTCAGGTTCCGCAACTGGATGACAGGGGCAAAGAGTTCATCACGGTTGGCCGTGGATGCAATGAGCCATCCTGTTTTTTCCTCGCTGTTAAATGCGACGATTTTATCCACATCCTTGAAGGTATATTCGATAAGCCCGTTTCCTGCTGCCAGGATCTGCTGCCCGAAATCGAACTTGCTCAGGTCCAGGGAGAGTATCTTTGACTTGTCCGGATAAGCAAGGACCAGGCCGTTTTTATCCGTGACGTAGACGTAACCGGTTTTTCCCACCCGCTCGGGGTCGATGAATTTTTCGGAAAATGCCGTCAGTTTGATAACCCCCAGCAACACGCCTGCAATTTCATGATTCCGGGTGACCGGGGCTGATATAACAAATACGGGCTGTCCGGAGCCCTTGCTTTTCACCACCTCGGAGATGGCCGGTTTGCCGGTGAGTGATGTTTTAAAATAGGCCCGGTCCGCCACACTGACCTTACCGATATGGCTGACCTCGGACGAGGCAATGATTCTGCCGTCAGGGCCTGCCATGGCAATCAACTCGTAAAGGCCGGTGGATGCCAGAATTTCGGCCAGGTGGGCGTTTGCCCGGGCTGTCGCTGCCTCAGTCCCTGAGGCCATGTCTTTGAAAACCGCTTCGGTGGAGAAGTTGACCAGGTCGTTTTCCCGTTCTCCGATCCAGTTGGTGACCTGCTTGGTCGCGGTGGCGGAGACGTAGCTTACCTGTTCATTGATGGTATGGTTGAGTGCCGCACTTGCCTTCATATATGATATGACAGAAATTACGGCAAAGCAGACGGCGGTTGCAGTCAGTGTCGGGATCAGAAATTTTTTCTTCAAACTCAGATTCATTTGAGGTTCCTCTTTTATTGCCATTCTTATATTGCACTTGATGGACGGTACGATGTCTTTTACGGGTAAAATGATTGGATTTTCGTTGATCAGTCCTGATATCCGTGGATTATTAAGATCTCTCCTTCACTTTTCTTTGAATCGTTATCACGCATACACGATTAATGATGGTTCTGATAAATTTTTACCGGGGGAGTCTACATGATAATCCCAAGCTTTGTAAATAGAATTCGTTGCGAAAAAGAGGGGACAAATCAAATTAAAATAATGACACGGGTGTTTGCTCCCCGGGATGCCAAAAGGAGATCGGATCCGATCTATTCTTTGTTTTCGTCCAATACTGTCCGTATGGTTTTTACCAGGTCGTGAAGCGATACGGGTTTGTATAACAGGCAGTTGATTCCTAATTGTTTTGTCTCAGTCTCTGTTATTTTATCACTGAAACCGGTACACAGAAGGATGGGCAATGCGCTGTTTCCCTTCCTGACTTCCTTTGCGAGCCTGTCACCCGTTACCCCGGGCATGGTCAGGTCGGTAAGCACAAGATCTACGCCGCAGGGAAGTTGTCTGAGATGGTCCAGCGCATCTGATCCGTTGTCAAAACATTCAACCCTATAGCCGTATTTTTTCAGAAATTCATAATAGACATCCCTGATCTGGCGTTCATCATCAACGATCATTATGGTTTCGCTGCCCGTGCAGTCCATGGGGGGCTGCACCGTCCGTTGGATTTGATCCCGGGGGGCTACAACGGGAAAATAGATTGAGAAGCAGGTCCCTTCTCCCGGTGTGCTGGTGACTTTCATAAATCCCTCATGTTCCTCCACGATGGCCTGGACCAGTGAGAGGCCAAGGCCTGTGCCCCGGCCCATCTGTTTTGTGGTGAAGTAGGGTTCAAATATTTTTTCCACAGTCTCTTTATCCATGCCGCACCCCGTGTCCGAGACGGTAAGCTGCAGGTAAGCGCCCGGAGATTGCAACTTATGGCCGAATCGGGTGGGTTGGGAGACCTGTGTGTGGGTTAACGAGACCTCCAGTATTCCGCCTGTATCCTCCATGGCATGGTAGGCGTTGGTGCTGAGATTCATGATGAGCTGGTGGATTCTAACCGGGTCTGCATTGATATTCGCCCCGGATTCAATGCGGGTGACAATGTCAATGTTTGCGGGGATGGTGGCCCTGAGCAGTTTAAGGGCGCTGTTTATTTCAGCATCCACGGGAATGGATTGCCGTTCGTACTCGGTCTGCCGGCTGAATGTCAGAATATGCTGGATCAACTCTGACGCTCTTTTGGCGCCTTTCAGAACTTCATCGATATGCCGGGATACTTTCCGGGGGGTCTCAACGGAGGTCTTTGCCAGCTGGGCGTAGCCGGAGATACCGGAGAGAATGTTGTTGAAATCGTGGGCAATACCGCCGGCCAGCCTGCCGATGGCCTCCATTTTCTGGGTTTGCCGCATCTGGCGTTCCATGATCCGTTCTTTGGTGACATCACGGGCGATATCAATGGCCTTTTCGTCATCAATGGGCACAGAACTCATCACCGCAATCCGTTGGTCTCCGTTGGGCAGAATAAATACGGTCTCACTGAGCTCGGCCATGCCTGAAGCCGTGTATCCCGGATCATGTCTGCCGGGCTGTCCCGTGGTGATATCTGAGAAGGTCAGACTGCGGAGTTCGTCACGGGACCTGCCGGTCAGGCGCAGGGCGGATTGATTCGCTTCGAGAAAGGCCCCGGTTTCCGGGTTCACGATAAACAGGGCGTCATTGGATTTTTCAAAGAGGGTCCGGTACTGTTTTTCATTCTCTTTAAGTGCTTTTTCCACCGACTTCCGGACGGTAATGTCCGTGGAAATACTGCAGACGGCGTATGTCTGTGATTCCGCATTCTTTAGGGGAAATTTCACTGAAACGTAATACCGGTTATCTGTTAAACCGGGGATGGTTTCCTCCACCTGAATCGGCCTGCCTCTGTCAATCACATGCCGGTCATTTCGTTTCAGGCTGTCGGCCACATCGGGGAAAAAAATATCATGGTCTTTTAAACCGATCACTTCCCGGCGGCTGAGTCCCGTCAGTTTTTCAAACTGCCGGTTGGCGTCCAGGTAGCTTCCTGAAAGGTCTTTTACCGATATCACGGCTTCGGCATAGTCCATAATCGCCCTGAGCCGTGCTTCGCTTTTGTGGATGGTCTCCCGCATCCGGTAGGCATCGGTGATATCCCGGAATACGATAACCACACCGGCCGTTTCGTTGTCCCGGCCCACAATGGGGGCTGCGGAATCGGCGATATGATAGACCTGTCCGGATCTGGATGTCAGCGTGGTGTGATTGGCAAGTTCCACCTTTTTTCCATCGGACAACACACGTGTCACCGGGTCGTCGGCCGGCTCGCCTGTACGGGCGTTGAAAATGTTCAGTATTTTTAACGAGGGACGTCCCTTTGCTTCTGCCAGGGACCAGCCGGTGAGGTGTTCGGCCACGGGGTTCATCATGGAAATACAGCCGTCAGTATCCGTTGCAATGACTGCATCTCCGATGGATGAGAGGGTGATCCGAAGTTTCTCTTCTTCTTTTTTTGTCTTTCTGTGTTCCAGGACAAGTTGTTTTCGATACCGGCGAATGATCCGCCCCGCCCCAAAGGCCAGCACAACAATGGTTCCCATTAAGGCCAGCTGAATCCAGCGAAATCTTTTCAGGTGGCGTGACATATGTCTCTGGAGTTCGGTCTCCACCATATCTGCACTTTTGATGAATTCACCGAATGTTCTGTCAAACTCCTGATCAATTCCGGAGCCGACGCCGGATGCGGCCCGTTGATGCCATCTTCTTTCGGCAATGGTTCTGAACTCAGAGATCTTGGCCAGGGTTGTCCGGATGGCTTCGCGCAGCCGCGGTTCTTCAAGGGGGTGAATCTCCCCCTTCCGTCCGCTGCCGCCTTCCAGCATGGCTATGGCATACCACCGGGACTGGTCCAGGTGGTGCCAGATTTTCTCTATCTCAATGTACCGGTCACCGGTGATGATCTCTTCAAACCAGAGGTGTGCGGTGGTGCCCTCAAGTTTTATTTCACTGGCCGCCTGGATCAAGGGGGCATATTGCTCTGCTATCCGTTGGCCTGTGGCGGTGGAATAGGCCATCACCAAAATCATGGCCGCGGCAAATATGCCGATGAGCAGTGAATCTGATCTGATGCGATGGCGTATGGGCATAGGTTTGGCCGGCCGGGGCCGGATATTCCCTTGCTGCGGGTTATAATTTAAACCGGGACACCAGGTTATCCAGTTCGCCGGACAGTTCCGAAAGTGAACCGGAACCGCGTTTGATCCGGCCGCAGTCCGCCGTGGTTTGTTCTGCAGCCTGACTGACCTCGCTTACATCCTGGTTCACCTCGGCGGTGGCCGCCGTGATCTGGTTCATATTGTCGTTCACATCCTGAACCCCGAGTGCCGCCTGGTTAATATTCTTTGAAATTTCGTGGGATGTGGCGGACTGTTCCTCCACGGCCGTTGCCACGGTGGTCACCACTTCGTTGATATCTCCGATAATTCCTACGATGGTTTCTATGGCTTTAACAGCACCGGATATATTGGTCTGTACACCGGTGATTTTTCCATTGATATCACTTGTGGCTTCGGCGGTCTGCTGGGCCAGGGTTTTAATTTCACCGGCCACAACGGCAAAACCCTTGCCTGCCTCACCTGCCCTTGCCGCTTCAATGGTGGCATTGAGGGCCAGCAGATTGGTCTGTTCGGAAATGTCGGAAATGGTTTCGGTCACCTTGCTGATTTCATTGGCCGCCCTGTCCAGTTCATTCACCTGGGCGGATACGTTGTTGGCATGTTCCACTGCGTTCCGGGTGATCTCATTTCCCTTTGTGGTGTTGCCGGCAATTTCCTGGATGGTGGCAATCATCTCTTCCGCGGCCGAGGCAACCATCTGGATATTTGAGCTGATCTGCTCCGTTGCCGATGCCACGCTGTTCATGTTGGTATTCATCTCTTCGGCCGCTGCGGCAACCGTTGAGGACTTTTCGGTTGTCCGGCCGGAATTCTCCTCAATCTGTTCCGATGTATCGGTAAGGACGCCTGAGGCTTCCTGTAATTG
>JAKSBB010000128.1 GCA_022361315.1 Desulfobacterales bacterium | reverse complement strand
TTTTGAGAAATGGCTCATGGACGAAGAACTCTGCCGCCTGATTAAAGGCACCATTGCCCCTCTGGATATTACCGAAGAGACCATTGACATCGACACCATATGCAGTGTCGGCGCCGGGGGCGAATACCTGACCCATCCCAGCACATTTTCCCACTTCAAGACCCTTTCCCGGTCGGATATTTTCAACCGGCGCAACCATAAGAAATGGCAGGAGGCCGGCGCCATGGATGCTGCCGCCTCGGCATCCGTAAAACTGAAACAAAGACTTGAAATGCATACCCTGCCCCCCATTGACGAGGGGCTGAAACAGGAACTTGAAGGCTTTGTCGCCCGAAGAAAAGCCTGACAGGAGTTAACCCGAACCCTGCGCGGGGCAAGGCCCCCGCACGCACAACCCGAGACAACGAGTAAACCGATTTTGCCTTGCACCGGACATCCGGAAAAGGGTCCGGACCGGTGCGGCCAAACCGCAAGACCTTATCTAAAAGAAGGGGGAGAATCATGAGTAACGGTAAATCATTTCAAATAGACAAAGGGGTTTTCTGGCCGCCGTTTATTGCGCTGCTGGTTGTGGTGGCCACAAGCCTCATCGCGGACGAGGCGTTCTTAAGCATGGCCAAGACCGCCTTTAACTGGGTGAACAACACATTCGGCTGGGCCTTTGCCCTGTCCACGCTGGTTTTCGTCGTATCCTGCATGATCCTGGCCTTTTCACCTGCGGGGAACATCCGGTTCGGCGGGAAAGACGCCAAACCGGAATTTTCCACCTGGAACTGGTTTGCCATGTCCCTGTGCGGCGGCATTGCCATCGGTATTGTCTTCTGGGGGGCAGCCGAGCCCATTTATCATTTCGCATCCCCCCCGGGCAGTCTGGGCATGGAGGCCTTCAGTGCGGAAAGTGCCAAATGGTCCATGACCATCACCTTTCTCCACTGGACGTTCTCACCCTATTCCCTTTACGTGGTCTGCGCCATTCCCATCGGCCTGGCCTTCTACAACCACGGTCAGCCCTTTGCCGTCAGCTCCGGTCTCTACTTTCTCATGGGGGACAAATGCCACGGCTGGTTCGGCAAACTGGTGGACTGTCTCTGCCTGTTCTCAATCGCCTGCGGCGTTACAGTTTCCCTGGGCTGGGGCCTTGCACAGGTGGGCAGCGGTATCAGTTTTCTCTTCGGCATTCCCTCTTCCAAGTTCCTCTACGGGATCTGCGCCCTTGTCATCGTAGCCACCTATACGGTCTCAAGCTACACCGGCATCAAGCGGGGTATACGGATTTTAAGCGACAACAACGCCAAAATCTTTATGGCCATCATGATCTTTGTTTTCATCACCGGCCCCACGCTGTTCATTCTGGATCTTGGGGTAGAGTCTTTGGGAGCTTACATCACGGACTTCTTTAATATTTCCCTCTGGATGGGCGCCGGCACCGGCGAACAATGGCCCCATTGGTGGAGTCTTTTCTACTGGGCGGTATGGATGGCTTACGCCCCCATCGTGGGTCTTTTCCTGGCCCGGCTGGTGCGGGGCCGTACCATCCGGCAGTTTGTGGCCGTCAACCTCTTCGCCCCGGCGATTTTCGGCATGATCTGGTTTTCCATCTTCGGGGGGGCAGCCATTGAGATGCAGTTGAGCAAAACCTTTGACCTCTGGGCATCCATTTCCAACAAGGGCGTGGAAACCACGGTATTTGCCTTCCTGGAGCAATTTCCCCTGTCCGGCCTCGTGATCCCGGTATTCCTGATCACGGTGGTGATCTCCTTTGTCACCCTGGCCGACTCCATGACCACCTGCGTGGCCGCCATGAGCACCCGGGGCATGACCGCGGAAAATGCCGAAGCCCCTGCCCTTCTTAAAATCACCTGGGGGGTTGTGATGGGACTTCTGGCCTTCATCATGATCAGCATGAGCGGGGTGGACGGGGTGAAGATGATCGGCGCCATTGCCGGCCTGCCCATCATGATCCTGATGGTGGCCCTGCTGGTATCGACCCTGAAGCGGACCTTCTGGCCGGAAGCGGACTGGCGGCTGTCCAGCGATGCGGCAGACTCGGTCGAACCCGCCCATACGGCTGTGGTCACGGAACAATAAATTTTTATAGAAACTTCATCAGAACCAAATAACGGAGCAGAACAGATGATACAGACCAACAGAACCATCCGGGCATTGCCGAACTTCAGGATGCTCACCGACGGCCAGGTGGAAGAACTCACCCTGGCAGCCTTTGAAATCGTTGAAAAAGTGGGGCTGAAAGTCCTCCATGATGGGGCCAGAAAGATGCTGGCCGATGCCGGCGCCCGCCTGGACGGGGA
>JAKSBB010000003.1 GCA_022361315.1 Desulfobacterales bacterium | reverse complement strand
TGCTTGAAGATCCCCTTGTTGGGGCTGGGGATATTGGTGATCCGCATGGCCCGGATGATGGAGTTGTGGTTCAGCTGGTCACCGATCCAGTGGGTCTTCTTATTAGAGATGGACAGGGCCAGGCCGCAGTTGGAAGTGTAGGCGGAGTTGAAGATCTTGGCCGCAGGCTTGTTCACAAAGGCCGCGCTCCGCTTTTCAAGACGGTCGTGGGGTTCGAAGGTGCCGTCGATGAACCGCACCGCCCCCGGGCCCACGCCGAAATCGTGGGTGGCCTGATCCGCCGCCTTCATCACCTCCGGATGGAAGGACAGCGACAGATAAGAGTTGGAGTTCAGGCGGATGAAATCGTTATCCGAATCTTTCAGGCGGTACCTGGGGCCGAATTCTCCCCGGGGCGGTTTGTATCCGGTGATGATGCGTTCGGGGATTTTGGCCCGGCCTTCTTCGGCCAGGGCATCCAGCTCAACGGCCAGACTTTTATCGAGTTTATCGGTGGACATAGTTATATTCTCCAGAAATGCTGTGGTTAATCCTCTGACCAGGTTAAAACAACTTTACCGGAATTCCCGGACCGCATGGCCTCGAATCCCTTTTCGTAATCCGTATAGTGGAACCTGTGGGTAATCAGCGGGCTGATATCCAGGCCGGTCTGGATCATGGTGGTCATCTTGTACCAGGTTTCGTACATTTCCCTGCCGTAGATGCCCTTGATGGTGAGCATGTTGAAGACCACGGTGTTCCAGTCGATTTCGGTGTTGTCCGGCATGATACCCAGCATGGCGATTTTACCGCCGTGGCACATGTTGGCCAGGATATCGTTCAGGGCGGCAGGGTTGCCGGACATTTCCATGGCCACGTCAAAGCCCTCTTTCATGCCGATGCGTTTCTGGACATCGGCCAGCTTTTCCTTGGAAACATCCACGGTGACGGTGGCGCCGGCAGTCTTTGCCAGGTCCAGGCGGTAGGGGTTTACATCGGTGACCACCACGTGGCGGGCGCCGGCGTGGCGGGCGATGGAGGCGGCCATGCAGCCGATGGGGCCGGCACCGGTGATAAGCACATCTTCACCCAGCACGTCAAAGGAGAGGGCGGTGTGGGTGGCATTTCCCAGGGGATCAAAGCAGGCCAGGACATCGGTGGATATCGCGGGATCACAGACCCAGACGTTGGTGACCGGGATGGCCAGATATTCGGCAAAGGCGCCGGGACGGTTCACACCCACCCCTTTGGTATCCTTGCAGAGATGTCGGCGTCCCGCCAGGCAATTCCGGCACTGGCCGCATACCAGGTGGCCTTCTCCTGAGACCAGGTCGCCGGGTTTGAAGTCGGTGACGTGGGAGCCCACCTCCGCGATCCTGCCCACAAACTCATGGCCCACGTGCATGGGAACGGGAATGGTTTCCTGGGACCATTTGTCCCAGTTGTAGATGTGGACATCGGTGCCGCAGATGGCGGTTTTAAGAATTTTGATCAGGACCTCGTTGTGTCCTATTTCCGGTACGGGCACATCCTGAAGGACCAGACCCGGCTCCGGCGCTGCCTTGACCAGTGCTTTCATTGTTTTCACAGTTGTCTCCTTTTAATTAATACGGTGCCTAAACGTTGATGCACAGCAGCTGTAAAGAAATTCAACCGTCCTCCCCCAGGCATCCATTATTCCTCAGTGTATCTTTTGTGTGTGAAATGTCAAGTTTATTGTTTTGTTTTTTGGTTTATGTGTAAAATTTTGAAATATATTTCTGTTTAATACAGAAAATTCGGTGTTGGGGTGCCCTCTGCCCAACTTGGGGCAGAGGGCGGTGGGGGGGAGAAAAGGGCGCTATCGGGTCATACCATATTTCTGTAAAATGGATTGATAGGTTCCGTTGGATTTAATCGCTGCCAGCGCCGTATTGAATTTTTCCACCAGGGCCACGGCATCCGGTGCGTTTTTATTCACCATGAGACGAAGGGGTGTTTCCGAATTGGGCTTTGCCAGGGTTTTAAAATCCCCGGTCGCTTCAGGAAAGGCGGATTTGATATGCTGCCGCCCGACGGCTTCATCCATGGGGACCAGATCCACCCGGCCGGCCTTAAGCTTTTTCACACTGGCAATCTCTTTGGGATTATAATCCACATTCAGCCCGGCCGCTTTAAAGATCTTTTCATAATGATACCCGATGGTGCCGCCGATTTTATAGGATTTGAGGTCACCCAGTGTCTCCCAGGTCACGCCGTCCATACGGTCGCCGTAGTAGAAAAACATTTCCCGGGAAGGCAGCACCACATCGGTAAACATAAATGTTTTCGAGCGCTCTTCGGTGATCACATAGGGGAACGCCGCCCAGGCCTTGTTGGCGGCCACGGCACTTTCACACCGTTTCCAGGGGTAGAATTTGTACACCGGGGTTTTACCCATTTCCGCCAACACGGCTGTCACAATTTCAGTGAATATCCCTTTGCCTTCCATGGTGTCGGATGTATAGGGGGCAAATTCACCCGTAGCCAGAGTGATTGGGCCGGCGGCTGCAGCGCTGCCGGTCAGGCAGATAATAAACGATATCAGTACAAGGATCCTTTTAAACATGGTGACCTCTCGTTCGTTTTATATGGTTAAAGATAATGGTTTGGCCCCTATCCCAGGAAAAACTTCGGAAGAAACAGAGAGATCTGGGGAAATACCGTTGTCAGAATCAGTGTGGGAATCCAGGCAAACAAAATGTAATACATGGTGGGTGTCAGCATCTCCGGTACCGGGGTTTTACCCACCCGGGCACCCAGGTAGAGCAGCGGTGCAGTGGGCGGTGTTATGGTTCCCATACCCAGGTTCACCCCCTGGATGGCGGCAAAGTGGATGGGTGAAATTCCCAGTTCCTGAACCACCGGTATGAGGATGGGGGTGGAAATGAGAATGCCGGAGGCGTCGTCCATGAGCATGCCGATAATGATCATCAGCAGGTTGACCATGAAGAGCACCACCCATTTGTTGTCTGAGATGCTGTACAGAAAGTCCAGGGTGATCTGGGAGAAGTCCTCGAACACAAACAACCGGCTCATGATCATGACCACAAAGAGCATGACCATGAAAACACCGGATGTGACGGCCGAGTCCACGGACGCTTCCTTGAACGCCCCGGTATCCAGTCCTCTGTATATAAAACGACCGAGAATAACCGCCATAAAAACAGAAATGGCCGCGGCTTCCGTCGGGGTGACAAAGCCTGCATAGATGCCGCCCAGAACGATCACCGGCATGGTCAGGGCCGGCGAGGCGGTTTTAATGCGGGAGGCAAAAAACTCGGCGGTGAGGGGTCTGTCCAGTTCAGGATCTTTGGCAATGTTCTTGTTCCGCAGCATGAATAAAGAGACGATGATCAACAATGTCATGAGGATGATACCGGGGATGACCGTGGCTAAGAAACAGGCCAGCACTGACTGCTGGGCAATCCAGGCAAAGAGAATCAGGTCGGCCGAAGGGGGAATCAGCAGGCCTAAGGGGGAGGCGTTGATCACCAGGGCATTGGCAATGGCCCTGGGGTAGCCGTCCTTGTACATCTTTGGCAGGAGGATGGAGCCCATGCAGGACAGGGTGGCGGCGGCAGACCCGGAGATGGAACCGAAGGCGGCTGAGGCCACCACCGATACAATGGCCATGGACCCCCTGATTTTTTTGAAGAACATTTCCGCCATGCCGATGAGGGGC
>JAKSBB010000858.1 GCA_022361315.1 Desulfobacterales bacterium | reverse complement strand
GAGTGCTGCCCCCTTCGGCGTGGACAGTTTAAAATTATATCTGTGGTTCCCGGTAAAATATGGTATCACTGGAGAAACCGGTAGGAATAAAAAGGAATTGCATATGAGCTGTATGTGTGAGCAGATCGCCGGCGACAGTATTGAACTGGCTCCGGTATGCCTCGGAAACCACTGGATGTTTCAGGATCTGGAACCCCGGGATATCAAAGCCCTTAGCCACGAGGCCCTGAGGCGGAAATCCGCCAAAGGAGACTCGCTCTTCCTGCAGGGGGACGCCGCAGATGATATGTTCCTGATCAAGGGCGGGCGCGTCAAGCTGTCTAAGGTGCTGGAAGATGGTACGGAGCTGATGCTCGACATCCGTAAGGCCGGGGATTTTGTGGGGGAAAATGTTTTTTCCGAAGAGGGGGTATACCCGGTCACAGCCGTCTGTCTGGAAGATACCCTCACCTGCGGCTTCAGCCGGAAGCAGTTCGAGGAACTGGTGCTGCAGCACCCCAATGTGGGCCTCCAGATCATCAAAACTCTGAGCGGAAGGATATCCAGCCTCACGGACCGCGTGGGCAGCCTGGCCGTGGCCAATATTGAAGACCGACTCTATCGTGTGCTGGCCAACGTGGCCAGGGAGCACGGCACCCAGAGCCCCAAAGGGGTGGAGATCCAGTTTCCGTTGACCCATGAAGACCTGGGCTTTCTCACCGGTGCCCACCGGGTGAGCATTACCCGGGCCATGAAGGCCCTGAAAGAAGCCGGAAAAATTATCCTTGAGGGCAGACGTCTGATCCTGCCCGAGTTAAGCACTGCCTGACCAACCCTTCCCAAGATTTTGTTCTGTATAACGCCTGCCTCGTGCAGGCGTTTTAAAAAAAAGCCCTGTGTAACAAATGCTACAGACCCATTTTCTCCCTCCTTTTATAATGGATATACAGACCGAAAGAACGGTCTGAAAAGGAGGATCATATGGATAATGCCTTGCTTTTTATTCCGGATATTTCAGGCTTCACCCGGTTCATGACCGGCACGGCCCTGGAGCATAGTCAGATTATCATCACCCGACTGCTTGAGGGGCTCATTAGAGAAAACAGGCTGGGATTCAAGGTGGCCGAAGTGGAAGGAGATGCCGTTCTCTTTTACCGGGAAGGGCCGCCGCCGACCTTTGCCCGGGTGCTGAAACAGTCAAAATCCATGTTCATGGCCTTTCACCGCCAGGTGGTGGAGATGAAAAGTCAGAGCAACTGCGATTGTGAGGCCTGCACCAATATACTGAATCTTACCCTGAAGTTCGTGGCCCACTACGGGGAATCCAAAGAGGTGAGCATCATGGATTTTACCAAGATTATGGGCAGCGGGGTCATCCTGGCCCACCGGCTGCTTAAGAATGATGTGCCCTCAAAAGAATATTTGCTGGCCACGGATGACTATATTCACAGCCAGCCCGAACAACCGGTAAAAGGGGAAGACTGGGCATCCTTTGAAACCACCAGTGCGGTCTATGAAAATTTTGGAGAGGTCAGATCCAGCTATATCAATTTCAGTCCGCTGCTGGCTGTGGCCGGTTAGTGGATACGCTGTTTACCGTTTGCCGGCCTTGCGTTTCAAACGGTCTGTCAGGCCGTGAATCCGCAGTTTTCTGACCACGGAGGATTGACTCAACTTTAATTGCCTGGCCAGGGAACGGGTGGTATCGAAGGATTCAAGCGCCTGGGAAAGCAGCAGCTTTTCGCAGGCCATCATGGTTTCCTGGAAGTCCGGCAGGCCGGCATCATCGTCGGCGATACGGGCTTCGATTTCGGAAATATCCGGTCGGGCCGGGGCCTGGCGACGGGCCGGGGTGTCGATATCTGCCAGGATTTCCGCTTCCCCCATGACCACAGCTTTTTTCAGCAGGTTTTTTAATTCCCTGACATTGCCCGGAAAAGCGTAGGCTTCCAGCTTGCTGATGCAGGCCGGGGACAACTGCCTGTTCACCTTGTATTGTTTCTTGTATTTTTCCGTGAATAACATGATCATCTCAAAGATGTCTTCGGGGCGTTTGCGCAGGGGGGGCAGGGTGATGGTAAAGGTGTTCAGCCGGAAGAAAAGGTCCTGGCGGAATTTTTTCAGCCGCACCTGCTCCTTGAGGTCCAGGTTGGTGGCGGCCACCACCGAACATTCTATCTTGATGGGTCTCAGGCCGCCCAGATGCATCACCTCTTTTTCTTCCAGGGCCTTGAGAAGCTTGGCCTGGACCGCAAGACTCATATCCCCCAGTTCATCCAGAAACAAGGTGCCCCCCCGGGCCATTTCGAACAGACCGATTTTGCCCTGATCCTGGGCACCGGTGAACGCCCCTTTTTCATAGCCGAAGAGTTCCGCCTCCAGAAGCTGCTCAGGCAGGGCAGCGCAGTTTATCTGGACAAAAGGATGTTTCATTCCATGGGTTTTGTTGTGGATGAACTGCGCCATCAGGCCTTTGCCGGTGCCGGATTCCCCGAGGATAAGGACGGGGGAGGCTTTTCGGTGGGCAAGCTTGGCAGCGGTTTCTATGACCTGATGCATCTCCTTGCTCTCCGCGATGATCCCCTGGTCCTTGAGATCGGCAAGGTGGAGGGAAGTGAGTTCCTCCCGGTACCGGCTGGTGGCCTTCTGGGCCTGCTGGAGTTCGTCCCGGAGGTTGTTCAGGTGGGTGAGATCCTGCTCATTGACCACGATCATGGCAATGCTGCCGTCATCGTTAAATACCGGGGAGGCCGTGACGAGGAGCTGGCGTCGGGTCTGGTGCTGCTTCTGCAGCCGGGAGACCTGGCGCCGGGTCTTGATGGCGTCCATGGTCACCGAGCGGTCCACAATGCCGTCCGTCTCCAGGAATTTAATATTCCTGCCGATGATGTCGGCCGCTTTGATATTGGAGAGCTTTTCCGCAGCTGCATTCAGGGTGAGGATGACGCCCTCACCGTCGCAGACCCAGATGCTTTCCGAAGAGGCGTTGAGTATGGTTTCCAGCTGGCGGTTGGCCCTCCGGAGTTCAACGGTTTGCTTTTTGACTTCCTGTTCCAGGTTATCCTTATACTGCCGCAGGGCACGGTCTTTCTCCCGGTCTTCGGTGATGTCGGCATGGGTGCCCACCAGCCGCACCGGCGTACCGTCGTCGCTGCAGCGCACCACAATGCCTCTGGACAGAATCCAGCGGTAATCGCCGTCCTTTGTCCTGAGGCGGTAAACGGACTTGTAGGTTTTCTTTTTGGTCTTGAGAAGATTGACCAGGGTTTCAAGGGCGGTTTCCCTGTCATCGGGATGGATCATCTGCGCCCACATGGCACCGGTGCCCTCGAACTCGTTGTCCTCATACCCCAGCATTTCAAAGTAACGGGGGCTCAGGTAACCGGTGTCCGTATCAAAGTTCCAGTCCCATATCCCTTCGTCCGAGGCCGTCAGGGCGTATTGCAGGCGCTCCCGGGTTTCCAGGAGCACCTGTCTATCCGTGGCGTTGTCATGCTCAGTCATAATCTGGTCACTGTACATCATCGCCAGTCCTCATGCAAAGGGCAAAATGGGTTAATCATTTATCCTGCCAGTTCTTCCTCATAGGCATCCAGGATTGCCCGGATCTTTTCGTCGGCACCGTCCGCCAGGGGCATAGGCTCATGGGAATCGATGATTTCCGCTGCCTTGCGGTATGCCAGTTCTTCGATGGTGGTATCACTGAGTTTTTTCTCCCAGGCATCCCGGTTCAGCCGGTTGAACAGATCTCCCTGGGACATGGACCTCATGTGCGAAAAGGTATGCTGATGGGTGAGGTATTCCCCCCCCGGGCCGATCTCGTGGATGAGATCCAGGGCCATGGTGTCGTCATTGATCTCGATGCCCCCGACAATTCTCAGGATACGTTCGGCCTGCTCCGCCCCCATCATCATGGCGGCGTAATCAAAGGTGATCAGGGAGTCAATGGCTCCCAGGCCAAACAGGACGTTGGCACCGGCCAGAGCCGCCGGCATGGCGGTGAGGGAGAAGTCGTATCCCTGCTGGGCATCCGGCCGTTTTGAATCCGAAGCACAACCGCCGATCCAGGATGGCAGGCGATAGAGCTGCGCCAGTTTTGCCCAGGCCACGCTGAGCAGGGCGTTTTCAGGAACCCCCACGGGAGAGCCGGCCAGCCGCAGGTCCATGATGGTGTCGCAGCCGCAGTATACACAGGGTGTTCCTTTGCGGGTGAGCTGGGCCAGGATCAGGGCGCTGAGGACTTCGGCGTTATGCTGGACCATCACCCCGGCCAG
>JAKSBB010000835.1 GCA_022361315.1 Desulfobacterales bacterium | reverse complement strand
TGGATGTCGATACGTCCGCCATGGAAAACGCGACCAGCGAGGTTGATACCAACGTGCCCGCTGAGGATCAGACCGTGGTCGAGGAGATTGTCGAGGGGACCGTGGACACGACCGAGAACGTGGCGGAAGGCACGGCGGACGTGACCGGAGATGTCGTTGAGGGCACGGGCAACGCGGTGGAGGACGTGGTGGAAGGCGTGGGCGGATTGCTGGGCGGCAAGAAGCAGACGACGCAACCGAATAAGTAAGGCGATGTTATATGATCTCTCTTAGTTCAAATCGAAGAGCATGAGCTCGGCGTCGCGTGTGGCGGTGATGGCGAGTTGGGTTTCGTCGGTGACGGTTGCGCCGTCGGCGGCGTGCATGGGGGAGTCGTTGAGCGTGACCGAGCCGCGCAGGACCTGGAGCCAGGCGTGACGGTTTGGGGGGAGGGTGTGGGTGTCGGTGGGGTCGAATCGTTTTTGTTCGTAGCTGGGCGCGATGTCGCGCGTGTGGGGGCGGAGCCAGACCTGATAGAAATGCGTGGGGTGGTCGGGTGAGGGATTGAGTTCGCTGTGCGTGATGCCCGAGCCGGCTGAGATGCGCTGGAACTCGCCGGGCGTGAGGGTCTGGCGGTGTCCCATGGAGTCTTCGTGTTCGAGTGAGCCTGCCAGGACGTAGGAGACGATTTCCATGTTGTCGTGTGGGTGTGTGCCGAAGCCGTGTGCCGGGGCGACGCGGTCTTCATTCATGACGCGGAGGTTGCGGAAGCCGGTGTGCCGGGGGTCGTGGTAGGCGGCGAAGGAGAAGGTGTGGTGCGAGTTGAGCCAGCGGTGATCGGCGTAGCCGCGCTGGTCGGCGGGTCGGAGGGTGATCATGGCGGCGCTCCGTGGTGTGGGGCTGGAGTGTGGGATGCCGGCTGGGTACGGGGCGTTTCGGACAGAGGGGAAAGTGGGATTTTTTTGCGGCTGAAAATCGATGCACTGTGGTCGCGTTGGGCAGCGTCTTCTGTTGAGGTGCCAAACACTTTTCAGAGGTCCTCACATGCCTGTTACCGCAATGCTATCTATCGCGCAAAGCCGTATTGTCTTCTCCCTGACGATGTTGTCTGTGGCGGGGACTGTGATGTTTTGCTCGGCTGCAAACACGCAAGCATTACCCCATCCTTACAGTGCTGAGCAGATCGAACGCATCGAACGGTTTGTTTCCGAGCGTGCGGACCATGACTACGCCTTTGTGATCGGCGTGATCGACGCCAATGGGAGCCGGGTCTTTGCCGGGGGACGGTTGGGCAAGGAGACAGAGCTTGAGGTGGATGGCCGAACGGTGTTTGAGATCGGCTCGATCACCAAGACGATGACATCGCTTCTCTGTTTCGAGATGGCTGAACAAGGCGAGGTAAGCGTTGATGATCCCGTGGCAATGCACCTTCCAAGCGGAACCC
>JAKSBB010000620.1 GCA_022361315.1 Desulfobacterales bacterium | reverse complement strand
CACCGACAACACCACCCTGATTGTCAAACACAACAAACGGGCCATTCTGGATTACTACAAAAACTCGGTGATCTGTTTCTTTGTGCCGGCGGCCTATACAGCGGTGGCCATGCTTGAGATGAACCGGTTCAAATTTGCCCCTTCCGATCTGGTACTCCGGTACAAGTTCCTCCAGAAGATGTTTACCGATGAATTTTCCTTTGATGAGGAAGTCACGGCCGAGGAGCAGATTTCCCGGGTCATGAAAGGGTTTATCAACGAAGGGATTGTGGTTCCGGATGTCAAACGCCAGGATCTGGTGAACATCACCTCCGAAGGCTTACGTAAACTCAAGTGGTTTGCGGCCTTCCTCACCCCGTTTTTCGAATCCTATAAGACCTGTCTCCTCTTCCTGGAAAAGGAAAAGACAGACAAGTATGACGCCAAAGAACGGGCCAAAAAAATCCTGGCCTTCGGCGGAAAGCTCTACAAAAAGAACCATGTGGTGCGCAAGGAATCCCTCTCCCTGATCAACTACAGGAATGCGGTGAATTACTTTGCCAGGAATAATATCAACGGATCCGCCGATCAGATCGAAATCGACCACCATAAAGAGATCATTGACCGGTTATCCCGGCTGATCTAAAGGGGTGACCATGAAAGCCCTTGTTCTTGCCGCGGGGTTCGGTACACGGCTTGCCCCTTATACCCAAACCCTTCCCAAGCCGCTGTTTACCCTGAACGGACAAACCGTTCTGGATCTTGCACTGGAGCGGTTGCTGGACTGCGGATGTACGAAAATCTTCATCAACACCCACCACCTTGCCGAACAGATCAGGACCCATGTGGCGACCCATCCCCATACGGAGAAGCTTGAAACGGTATATGAACCGGAAATCCTTGATACCGGCGGCGCTGTGGCCAACCTGAAGAGAGACCTGGCAGATGACGACTTCCTGGTAATCAACGCCGATATTGTCTGCGATATTGACCTGAACGCATTGATGCAGACCCATAAACATTCCGGCGCCGCGGCCACCCTTGCCGTACACAACTGCCCCCGGTTCAATAAATTGAAGGTAAGACAGGACTCGGACGGGACCCAGCGGGTCGTTCATTTTGATGAACCCGCAGAAACAGGTATGGCCTTCACCGGAATCCAGGCCGTATCCCCGGCCATATTTGATCATATGCCGGATACCCCGGTGTTTTCCAGCATTGATGTGTACAAACACCTCTGTCCGGAAGGTAAAATCCATGCCTATATTCCGGAGACCATCTATTGGCAGGATATCGGCACCCCGGACAGCTACCGGTCAACCTCCCGCCAGTTTCTGGCAGGCCACATTTTCAAGCAGCCCATCTCCCGGTTCAATGAACTTGAAATTCCCCCCATTGCCGGAGACGGTTCCGACCGCAACTGGTTCAGGGCATCCGACCCCGAAGGCACCGGCGTTCCCCGCACCATTGTTATTTCAGATCACGGCATCTGCCTCAAGGCGGCCGAAACCGCAACCGAACCAGGCTCCACCCAGCCGGACGCCTTGGCCCAGCTTCAGGCATTCACAGCCATCGGCCGTCACCTGAGCCACAGGCAGGTGGCCGTCCCGGAAGTGCTGGGATATGACACCCTTTCCGGCCAGGTGGCCCTGGCCGACCTGGGGCACACCCATCTGGCCGATGCGGTAAATAAACTGGCTGCCAAAAATGATGTGTCCGGAATAACAAGACTTTATAAACAGGTCATTGACGCATTGATAATCTTCTCCCGGGAAGGCTACCGGGGATTTAATCCGGACTGGACCTGCCAGACCCGGTCTTACTCCAAAACCCTGATCCTTGACCTTGAATGCAAATATTTTATCAATGCCTTTGTCCGGGGCTACATGGGGGAAGACGCCCCCTGGCAGCAATATGAGGCCGCCTTTGAACACATTGCGGACAACGCCCTGACCTTCGGTCTGACCGGCCTCATGCACCGGGACTGCCAGTCCAGAAACATTATGCTGAAAGACGGCACCCCCTGGTTCATTGATTTTCAGTCCGCCCGAAAGGGCCCCCTGCAATACGATCTGGCTTCCCTTTTAATTGATCCTTATGTTACACTGCCGGACAACATCCAGGCGGATCTCCTGGAATATGCCCTGTGCCGGCTTGACCTTTCCGGACAAAAGGCGACAGAGTTTTGTCACAGTTATGCCTATTGCTGCCTCACCCGCAACCTTCAGATGCTCGGGGCATTTGGCTTTTTAACCCGGGTCAAGGAAAAAAGCCGATTTGAAACCTACATACCCGCCGCGCTGACGGGGCTCCACCAGCGGTTGATCTCCGCTGACAAAGCCACGTTGAGTCCGCTGACACGCCTTACGGCAACACTTTTGAACCGCCGGTCAACAGGCACCGACACATGATTTAAACTAAAGGAGTACCATATGACATCCATTCCCGTTATGATCAACGGCCTTCCCGGTAACGTTGCCCAAATTATGGCTTCCGCCGCCATCAGGGATGAGGGGCTCACCCTTGTCCCTTTTTCCCTGACCGGAGAAATTATTGATGATCCCAGCGCCACGGTGGACGGCCAGGAGATTACACTGCTCAAACCGAGCATCCGGGACAGCCGGATCGGAGACATCTTAAAGGCCTATCCCGAACTTATCGTGGTGGATTACACCCACCCCACCGCCGTAAACGCCAATGCGGAATTTTATACCGAACACAAAATCCCCTTTGTCATGGGCACCACCGGTGGTGACCGGGACGCCCTTGAGGCGGTTGTAAACCTGGCAGAGACCCCCGCCGTCATAGCCCCGAACATGGCCAAGCAGATCGTTGGACTGCAGGCCATGTTCGAGTATGCGGCAAAAACCTTTCCCGGCCTGTTCAAGGACTACACCCTGGAAGTCAAAGAGAGCCACCAGCAGGGCAAGGCCGATACATCCGGGACAGCCAAGGCGGTGGTTTCCTGCCTGAACGATCTGGGTCTGGGCTTTGATGTGAAAGATATCCAACAGATTCGGGACCCCGAAGTTCAGGAAAAGGAATGGGGCATCCCGAAGGAACATCTTGGGGGCCACGGCTGGCACACCTACACGCTGCGGGCAGACGACGGATCTTCATTGTTCGAATTCACCCACAATATCAACGGCCGGGACATCTATGTCAGTGGCACCTTTGACGCCGTGGTCTTTCTGGACGGGAAACGCCGGGGAAGTGATGACGGCAAACGGTTCTACACCATGATTGACGTGATGACCCAGGCCGGCTAAATCCAAAGGGTGCTGTGATGTCACCGCTGATAAAAGTTGTTCTTATCCTTTTCGGTCTGGCCTACCTGATCTCCCCGGCAGATCTGATTCCGGATCTGATGCTGCCGTTTCTGGCAGGCTGGCTGGACGACAGTGTGGTGCTGTACTGTATTTACTATTTGATCCGGTACGGGGAACTGCCCTGGTTTGCCTTTAAAAAGGGGCGCAAAGGATTCCCCGGAACAAAGCCAAGGACGGGAGTCAAAGCCAATCATAGTCGGCCGGGTCCTAACAACTCCCGTCAGAGTACAACCAATCAAACCCGCCGGCAGCAAGCTCCGGGCACGGATCAGCGTACGAAATCCGGACAAACCTCAGGACAAAATACCACCGGCCAAAGTGCACGCCGGCAACCAAACGGTAAAAAACCGGCAACGCTTGGCAAAACACCTTACGAAATTTTAGGCGTTTCACCGGATGCCACCTGGGAGGCAATTCAAAAGGCCCATAAGGAAAAGATCAAACAATACCATCCGGACAAATTGTCCCACCTGGGAGAGGAGTTCTCCAATCTGGCCAATGAAAAATTCCTGGAAATCCAGAAGGCCTACGATGCACTGAAAAAGAAGCGGAACAAAAAACAGGGCTGAGCCATGGGCAACGACCTGATCATTTCTCACAAGGGCCGCCCCTGCCGCATCGACACCCAATGGTACCGTCACGGCAGTGATAAACGGCCGGTATTGGTTTTCCTCCATGAAGGCCTGGGATGTATCGCCTCCTGGAAAGATATTCCTAAGCAGATTTCAAAGGCCACGAATTGCCATGCCTTTTCCTATTCCCGGCTGGGATACGGCGGTTCCGCCCCCATCACCCTGCCCCGGAAAATAAACTACATGCATGTGGAGGCATTGTCGCTTCTGCCTCAGATTCTGGATGCCGCCGGCATCAGGGAGCACATCATTATCGGCCATTCAGACGGCGGCTCTATCGGAATTATCCATGCTGGTTCCCGGAAAGCCGGTTCCGGAAAAACCGGTTCAACCGATATCAAAGGCCTGGTCACCCTGGCCGCCCATCTTTTCTGTGAACCCGTCACCGTTGAAGGTATCCGGGAGGCAAAGCAGCGGTACCTTGAGGGCAGCCTCCGGGACAAGCTTACCCGAATCCACGGCCCGAACACGGACACGGCCTTCCGGGGATGGAACGATACCTGGCTTGCCCCCCGGTTTTCCCAATGGAATATCCAGCGGTATCTTCGGCCGATCCGGGTGCCGGTGTTGGCCATCCAGGGTGTACAGGACCCCTACGGCACCATGGCGCAGCTTGACGCCATAAAGGCAGATGTGAAAACCGCAGAACTATTTCCGGTGGACCGTTGCGGTCATTTTCCCCATCTGGAGCAAAGAGAGGTAGTTACTGGCAAAATTCTTTCGTTTATAAAAAGGCTTCTATAGGAGGGCCCGATATATTGATAAAGAACTTCAGCGACTCGGAAATACCCGGGTTATCCCGGTAAAGGAAAGGTTGCCCCCATGGAAACAACTTTCAGTCAAACACTGATAGAAGAAATCAAAACGGGCACCTCACTGCCCATGCTCAGCCCCCAGGCGGCAAAAATTCAGACGGAAT
>JAKSBB010000140.1 GCA_022361315.1 Desulfobacterales bacterium | reverse complement strand
CGATGCAGCAGGGAACACTCGCCACTTCCTGGACGATGTTCACCAGCCATTTGAGATGGCTTGGTTCGTCCTCTATAAATTCCTCTGCATTTACACCGATATAATGGGCCCCGGAAGCTTCCTGGTCCTTTGCCATTTTTTGGATAGCGGCTGTATCCGCATTTAATATGGCGTCGGCAATGTCATTGCGACCGGCGTTTATATGATCTCCGACAACTATCATTAATTTGGTTCTTTCATCATTCGTGTATAAGGTGTTTTCATGCCCGGGATATCAGCTTCCGGCAATCCGTCGTATACTCGCCGAACAAAAAGAGCAGGATACGTGCCAGATCTTTAAGGTGGTGTTAAATGGTTGAATATTTGGAGTATATTTGTGTTTCGGGTTGTTCGCTAAATAGTGGCTATTGAATCGAGATCGATTCTGAATGTTTGAAAACGATATGATATTAGATGGTTACGATGAGCTGATAGCGACTCTTTGGTTGTTATGTCGTATATTTCCTTTTAATTCGGGGGGTTGGCAAAGTTGTGAATCGATTTCGATTCGATCGTGGCCAGGACTTTTCGTTTGTGACTTGAAAAAACAGACTTATCTTGGAAGTAAGACTAACCAAAGAGGATAAGGATTTATGAAGTATATTTATATTGCAAGCATACTATCATTGATATTTGCTGTATCGCTTATCTTTTTCTCCGGGCAGAATGCAGAGGCGAAGACATCCGGTGATGAACCGGGAAGTCCCTCAAGCAGGCCATTGCCGCCCATTGACCGGAATCCGCCGGACAAATATGAATCCGCATCTTTCGGACTGGGGTGATTCTGGGGTATCGAATCCCAGTTCGGGATTTTAGAAGGGGTGATCCGGACCAGGGTCGGCTATGCCGGCGGTGACACGCCTGCGCCAACCTATCGCAGTATGGGAGACCATACCGAAACCGTCCGGATTGATTATGATCCGGAAAAAATAAGCTTTCGCCAATTGCTGGATATCTTCTGGGAAAGCCATAATTATACCTACCGGACAAGCATGACCCAGTATAAAAATGCGGTATTCTTTCATAACACGGCGCAACAGCAACAGGCCCTGGAATCAAAAGATGCGCTGGAACAACGATCCGGTAAAAAGGTGATGACGGATATCGTCCCTGTGAAATCTTTTACACTGGCTGAAGCGTATCACCAGAAATATCTGCTGAAACAATCCCAATTGCGGCATGCGCTGGATACGTATTACGCAAACCATCCGGACTTTGTTAATTCAACGGCCGCATCCCGTCTTAACGGCTATGCCGGCAGAAACGGAACCCGGGAGCAGTTGTTGCGTGAAATTGACAGCCTGGGAGTGAATACCCGCAGCAGGCAATTGCTCATGAACCTGGTACCGGAATAAATTGCTTTCCGGGGCGTTGTTGTGCAGGGGACACCGGGGTCCCCTGCCGAATGTTCCCTTGGCTTATAGTCCGGGCTTAATTGGGGAAGCATTGTGCAAACTTCGCCATCAGTTTCAGGGACCCTTTAACCTTTATCTTTCTTGATATCAGCGCCTTTAACAGGCTGATTTCTCTGGTGAGGAATCGTATCCATGTGCGGCTGTCCGCAGTCAGGTGAAGATCTGGGGTACCGTGGAAGCCGTTTTCTACTGAAACGGATTGGTTTGTGATGGCGACGGTGGCTTCAAGCCTTTCATCCCCGGTAAATGAAAAGTGGTAAACCGCATCCATTCCGGCAGCCTTATGGGGGGCAAAGGCCAGGGGGAGACTGGTCAGGAACCTTGCCGCCGTTGTGGGGCGGATGCCGTTGGAGACATGCTTTACCTGCTTGTTGGGAAACCGGGCCCGTACATGTTTTTCAGATGCTGAGCCTTTGACCACGTAAACGGTTTCCGAAAGCTCTGTGAAGCGGTTTACATACCTGTCAATAAATGATTTGCGATCATCGATAAACTCTCCTATGGACCCTTCTCCGGCCGGGCAGACAGCCATGCATCTGTCACATTTGTTCTGAGAGCCGATGGCAAGATGCTGCCACATGGATACGGTTTCCTGATCACTGACCCTGCGTCTGTAGTCTGTGGTGGATTTACTCTCAACGATCTGTTCCACCCAGTTCTGGAATCCCCCCAGGCGTTCCCTGTAATTGTGGGTGAGACAGGCAAGCATATCGAAATTGTCGGTGGATTTTACCGCACCAACCGGGCAGACCTTCACACAGAGTCCGCATTTTATGCAGGGATTAAAGTCAACGGGGTGGTCGTATTCATCACATTCCGCTGAGACCAGTACCGTTCCGAGAATAACCGAGGCGCCGAATCCGGGATGGATAATCAATCGGTTATATCCCATATGGCCAAGGCCGGCCTCTGCGGCATAAACCTTATCCTCCGTCAGCCAGATTTTGCCGGGCCAGCGGGGAAGCTCCTGGTGAAACCCCGACGGCATATTTACAGCCTGGATCTGTTTTTCCCGAAGTTTTACTGCCAAGGTCCTGCCCACGTGTCCCGCTGTCATATACATGTGTTTAAACTCATGATCCGTTACGGATTGGGCAAGAATTCTCAGATTGCTTTCCAAATCCTCTTCGGGAGTGCTGTGTGTGGTTTTGTTCCTGTATTGATGCTTCCCTGTACAAGTACTGATGTGCTATTGTGCTCTCGAAACTGCCACAGTAGTCTG
>JAKSBB010000665.1 GCA_022361315.1 Desulfobacterales bacterium | reverse complement strand
CGATGTCCACGAATCCGCTGTCGTCCAGGTAGTTGCGGACGGCCATGGTGGCCTTGTGGCGGGCCAGGATGTTGTTCTTGAGCTGGTTCCGTCTCAGGTCCAGATACCGGTACTGCAGCCGGATACTTTCGGAGGCTTCCACCCGGTCTTCGATCTGGAAGGCAGGGGTTTTGGCCCGGGAGAAAATCTTGAGTTCCTCCACCAGAATTTCAATGGCGCCGGTGGCCATGTTGGGGTTCAGCATGCTGCCGGGCCTAGCAGAAACCTTGCCCCGGACACCCAGGACATACTCGCTCCTGATTTCCTGGGCTTTGGCATGGACGGCTTCGGATACCACCGGGTTGAAAACCACCTGGGTAATGCCTTCCCGGTCCCGGAGGTCCACAAAGATAACCCCGCCGTGGTCCCGGCGGTGCTGAACCCATCCCATGAGCACAACTTCCTGGTCAATATGGGTGTCTCTCAGTTCAATACAGGTATGTGTGCGGGTCATACTCCCGAGTAAATCAGTCACGTTTTTTTCCTTACATCCAGTCTGTTAATCGTTATTATTTTAAAATTTTCACAAGATCGGTAACCAGTGAATCCACGGGAATATCGGTCTGTTCTTTTGTTTCCATGTTCCGGAGGATGGCCTTGTTCTCCGACAATTCGTTTTCCCCGGCGATCAGCACGTAGCGGGCCGAAAGCTTATTGGCTCTTTTCATCAGGGCCTTCATGCTTTTGCCCCTGAAATCGGTGTCGGTGCGGACGCCCTCGCGGTTCAGGTCGCAGGACCAGTGGTAGCTCAGGTCCATGGCTGCGTTGCCCAGGGGAACGATAAAGAGGTCCAGTGCCTTTTCATCAACCTGGGTTCCCAGCTGATCCATCACCTCCACCAGGCGGTCAAAACCGATGGCAAAACCGATGGCAGGTGTGGCAGGGCCACCCAGCTCTTCCACAAGACGGTCATACCGGCCACCGCCGGCCACCGCAGACTGGGCACCGAGGCTGGTGGTCTGAATTTCCCAGGCCGTCCTTGTGTAATAATCCAGGCCGCGGACCAGGGCGTGATCCACCTTGAAGTCTACCCCCTGGCGGATCAGGGAGGCGCGAACCGTTTTGAAGTGGTCGTCGCAGCCCTCGCACAGGTGATCAACGGTGGTGGGGGCGCCTTTCAATGCCTCTCTGCAGGTTTCCACCTTGCAGTCCAGTACCCGCAGGGGATTCTTTTCGATCCGGCGTTTGCAGTCCGTGCACAGGGTTTCCTTGCGTTCCCCCAGGAAATCCAACAGTGCCTGCTGATAGGCGGGGCGGCATTCCGGGCAGCCCAGGCTGTTGATATGGGCGGACAGCCCCGTCAGGCCCAGCCGCTTGAACAGCTCGTTGAGCAGGAAGATGAGTTCGCTGTCAATATAAGCGGATTCAACCCCGAATACTTCGGCATCAATCTGGTAAAACTGGCGGTATCTGCCCTTCTGGGGACGTTCCCGGCGGAACATGGGACCGAAGAGGTAGAATTTTTGCACCGGCTCGGAGGCATACAGCTTGTGCTGGATATAGGCCCGGCAGATGGAGGCGGTGGCTTCCGGGCGGAGGGTCAGCTTATCCCCTTTCCGGTCCGCGAAGGTATACATTTCTTTTTCAACAATGTCGGTGGTCTCCCCGATACTTCTGGCAAACAGCTCCGTTTTCTCCAGAATGGGGATCCGGATTTCACTGTATCCGAATGATTCAAAAAGGTCGGCAGCTTCTCTTTCCACCTTCTGCCACAGGGCAATGTGCTCCGGTAATATATCTCTAAACCCGCGTATGGTCTGCATTATCTTTCGTCTTTGCTTATATAGGGTTACGGCCAAAAATATACAAACGCTATATATAGATTAAAATCAGAGTGTTAGTCAATGGGTAATATATATAATATTCAGTCTTGTCCGGTATGTTGCAGGGGTTGCTGAAAAACCCCATATTTTTTAAGAAATTAAGTATATAAATTAAATAATTTTTGATAGTATACATACTTCTAATAAACAGCATAACTTGAGGCGCTGCGAAATTCCGGGGATGGCGGTATTCTTTCCTTTGTTTCTACCGACAGCAGATCTAAAAGCGCCCGAACTTTTTAAATAGCAGCGAATCAAGACGCAGCTGAAGTTGTACAGGTGGCATTCATGAGTGACAAACCCAGTTACGAAGAGCTTGAACAGCAGATCAAAAGATTGGAACAAACCGTTGCCAGGACCCGCCGGGCAGAGTTGGTCAACGAGACCCTTTTCCATATTGCCAGCGCCCTGAACACCAGTGAAACCCTCCAGGACCTCTACCGGTCCATCCACAGGCATTTGTCCTCTCTCATGGACATGACAAATTTTTTCATTGCTGTTTACTACCAGGATAAAAACGCCGTCCAATACGTATTCCGCCGGGACCAGGAGGCAGACCTTTCACCCAAATGGATTCATAATTTCAGGGAAAACCCCTCCCTCACCGGCGATGTCATTCTCAAGAAAAAGCCCCTGCTTCTGGACGAAAAAGAACTGGGACAACTCGCGGCCAAAGGCCGGGTCCTGGGCAGCCTTCCCAAAAACTGGCTGGGGGTTCCCCTGATGATCCAGGGGGATGTCCTCGGCGTCATGGCGGTGAAAAGTTACAACAATCCCATCAAATACAACCAGGACCATGTGGAGCTGCTCAGCTTTGTCTCCGAAACCATTGCCGTGGCCATAGAAAAGAAACGGGCGGAAAACGAACTCCTCCAGGCCCGGGAACGCCTCCTGCGCTCCCAGAAGCTGGAAGCCATCGGTACCCTGGCCGGCGGCATTGCCCACGACTTTAACAACACCCTGTCCATCACTCTGGGAAATATCAACCTGGCGCAGATGATCGCCAGCAGCGATCCGGTGAAAGAGTACCTGTCCGACGCCGAGCAGTCCATCCTCCAGGCCAAGGAACTGGCCTCCAAGTTTGTGGTCTTCTCCAAGGGCGGTGGCATCCGTATCAAATCCCACATCGACACCCATGGCTTTATCACCGATGCCCTGGAGCCCATGGAAGCCGAGCACGGTGTTCAATTTAACCTGAACATTGAAGACCTGCCTCCGGTCATGGAGGCAGACAAGGAACAGCTTCAGGAAGCTTTTAGAAGCATCGTGATCAATGCGGGAGAAGCCATGGACAAGGCCGAGCCCGTGAAGATCGAAGCCAAAAGCCATCCGGACAAGCAGGGCATGGTCCTCATCTCCATCACCGACCACGGCCGCGGTATTGCGGAAGGGGATATTGAAAAAGTCTTCGACCCCTATTTCTCCACCAAACCCATGGGGAAAAGCAAGGGCACCGGCCTCGGCCTTTCCATTGCCTGGGCCATCGTGAAGAATCACCAGGGCACCATCCGCATCGAATCCAGCCCGGGTCAGGGCACCCAGGTGGACATGATTCTCCCCGTCTTCCAGAAGGAAGGCCCCACAGCCGCAGCCACCAAGTCCGTTAAAAAGGAAAATCCCCCCGTCCGGAGGATCTCCAGCCGCAAACCCCTGGTTCTCTTTATGGATGACGATGCCATGATCCTGGAGATCACCGGGAAAATCCTCGAACGCCTGGGCTACGAACCCGTCCTGGCCAGAACCGGTGAAGAGGCGGTGGATAAATATCGCTCCTGCCTTCTGGAGGGAAAGATCATCGGCAAGGTGATTCTGGATCTCGAAGTCAAACATGGCATGGGCGGCGTGGAAGCCATGGAAAAACTTCTTTCCCTCAACCCCGGCATCAAGGGCATCGTGGCCTCCGGCTACTCCAACGATCCCACCATGGAAAACTGCACCTATTTCGGATTTTCATCCGCCCTGTCCAAGCCCTTTTCCATTGAAACCCTGAAGAAGGCCCTTCAGGATTTGTAACCGGGGTCTGCCGATGAGAATGTGCAGAATGGTCCGTAAGGTCTTTTACACCCTCATCTTAGTTTTGGTCCTGTCCGGCGGGACTTATGGACAGGATCGACCGCTTCTCGTGGGGATCAGCTATTATAAACCCTTTGTCTTTGGCGAACAGGGCGGCCCGGGGCAGGGATCTGACCAGAAATTTGAGCAGGATTCTGTTCAGGGCTTTGCAATCGACCTCTGGGAAAAGATCGCCCGGGATAACCAGTGGAAATTCGAGTACGTTTATAGTGATTTCAAAACCAAACTCGACAATGTAAGATCCAAAAAAGTAGATCTTGCCATTGGTGGCATCACCATCACTGCGGAACGTGAGGAGGATATGAACTTTTCAAGCCCCACGTTCAATGCCGGTCTTGGGATACTGATTAAAAAAACCGTCGAGAACCAATCGATTCTACCCATTATCGCCGGCAAACTCTTCACTTGGGAAATCGCAGGGCTGTTTCTCATGCTGTTCGGATGCCTTCTTTTCTGGGGATTCTGGCTCTGGATGGCTGAAAAAGGTTCGAATCTCATACGGCACAGTTTTAAGGACGGTTACCCGGATGCGGTCTGGTGTGCCTGGATGATCAAAACCACCATCGGATTCGGCGACGTTTATCCCAAGCGGTTCCTGGGGCGGCTCACCACATTGCCGATATTTATTACAGGCGTCATCGCCCTCAGCCTGATCATGGCCCCCATCAATGCCGCATTTCTTGTCCGGGACATTGAGGTGCTGGAATCCAGGATCTCCGGCCCCATTCATTTGAGCAAGAAAACCGTGGCAACAAAGGCAGACACCTACGCCGTGGAGGTCCTGCAAAAGTACGATGCAATTATCATTGAAGTCCCCACCATTGCCGAGGCCTATGCGTTGCTGATGAATGAAGAAGTAGAAGCCGTGGTCTACGATCTCCCCGGACTGATGCACCATGAAAAGGATAACCGTAACGTGGCACTGGTGGGCAAAGGCTTTGCCGGCAACCACTACGGGTTTGCCTTTCCTGAGGACAGTCATCTCCAAGAGGCCATCAACCGGACCCTGTTGAAATTAAAAGAGGACGGGGTGTACAAAGAAATTTACGAGAAGTGGTTTTAGGCCGGGCGTATCCCGCCATATCTAAATTTAAGCTTGAAAACGGGGCCGGCACAGGTATCTACCCTGCAGCCGGCCCCTGTCTAATCTATGTTCACCCGTCTACCTGTAATTGTCTGTGATTTCTTCCAGAGCCTTGTTGCCCGGGCAGAGTTCTTTTTCCGTCAGGGTGTTAAGGGGGGCCTCGGTGGTCTCGAGGATGTCGTGGGTATCGGTCTGGCTCTGGTTCACATGGAGGATGCCTGTGAGAAGCTGCCCCTTTTCCCGGTGCGCTGCCAGGGCATCAACCGCAGCCCGCCGGCTGGTGATATCCAGGGAATCATCGCTTTGATGAAGGCGGATGAGGCTGCCGTCGTGCAGGGTGATGGTGGTGTCCGAACCCTGGGGGACCTCGGCAAGGATTTCCTCCTGAAAGGGGACAAAATCAAAGGTGCCCGTGGCTTCCATATGGTCCCGCACCCAGTGGTAGCTCTTGGTGGAGGACGCGCTGTTGTTAAAGGTCACACAGGGGGAGACCACGTCCACCAGGGCAAAGCCCTTGTGCTTGATCGCCGCTTTGATCATGGGTACCAGGTGGGCCTTGTCCCCGGAGAATCCCCGGGCCACAAAACCCGCGCCCAGCTGGAGGGCCATTTCACACAGGTCAATGGACTCAAAGGGATTGGGACGGCCCTTTCGGGTGGCCGAACCCTTGTCTGCCGTGGCTGAGTCCTGGCCTTTGGTCAGGCCGTAGCAGCCGTTGTTCATGACGATATAGACCATGTTGATGTTGCGGCGGGCCACATGGACAAACTGGCCCATACCGATGGAGGCGGTGTCTCCGTCCCCGGAAACCCCGATGTACAGCAGGTCTTTGTTGGCCATATTGGCCCCGGTGGTGATGGAGGGCATCCGGCCGTGGACCGAGTTGAAGCCGTGGGATTTTCCCAGGAAATAGGTGGGGGTTTTGGAACTGCACCCGATACCGGAAACCTTGGCCACGCGGTGGGGGGGCACCGAGAGTTCAAAACAGGCCTGGATAATGGCATTGGAAATGGAGTCATGGCCGCAGCCGGCGCACAGTGTCGAGTCCAGTCCTTCATAATCCCGGCGGGTATACCCCAGGTCATTGGTGGGCAGGTCCGGGTGGCGGAAATTGGGTCGGCGGGAACTCATGCGTCACCTCCTTTGGTGTCACGGGCTCCGGGCCCGGTGGTCAAATTGTCCTGGATACTCCGGCAGATGGACCGGGCATCAATGGGGATGGCGTCCACAAAGGGCACTGCCGTGATCTGCTCCTGGGAGAGATCGAATTCGTTGGTGAGCAGGGTGCGCATCTGGCTGTCCCGGTTCTG
>JAKSBB010000491.1 GCA_022361315.1 Desulfobacterales bacterium | reverse complement strand
GCAGGGCAAGGTCTCCCCCTCCCCCAAACCCATTGACGGTGAAAATCTAGAGATGATCAGGGGCGCCAGGATACTCCTGGTTGAAGACAATGAAATCAATCAGCAGGTGGCCGATGAACTGCTTACCCAGTTGGGTTTATCTGTTTTTTTGGCTGGCTCGGGTAAAATGGCCATGGAAACGATCCAGACACAAAAATTTGATCTGGTTTTCATGGATATTCAGATGCCCCTGATGGATGGATGGGAGGCCACCCGGCTGATCCGCAAACACGAAAAACGGTCCACCGAAGTCCTTGGAAAAAATCAACCCAAAGACTCGGTCCCCCTGATGACCACGCCGATCATCGCCATGACCGCCCACGCCATTAAAGGGTACAAGGAAAAATGTCTTGAGGCGGGCATGAATGACTTCATATCCAAGCCGCTGAAAAAGCAGGATATAATAGACATGGTCCTGAAATGGACGGGTAAGAAGGACAGCCTGCACCCCGATGCCGCGGTCCCGGACTCTCCCGGTGACCGGCCTGTCACCGGAACCGGGTTTGATACCACATCCCCCCTTGACCTTGACAAGGCCCTGGATGAATTTGATAACGACCATGCCTTTTTTAATGAAGTCATGGATGATTTTCTGGGCAATGTTGACACTCAGATTCCGCAGATATCACAGGCTGTGGCGGAAAAGGATTTTTCGGCCATAAAACGGGAAGCCCACGCCATTAAAGGCGGGGCAGCCAATCTCACCGCCATGGCATTGTCAAAGACCGCTGCCGCCCTTGAAGAAGCCGGGAAGTCTGAGGACATAGATGAGGCTGTAAATCAGACCGTCCAGTTGAAGACAGACGTCCTGGCATTGAAGAATTATATCGAAACAATGCGTTCTAAAAACGATTAGAAGCCTCTGATTTTGCGGATGTGTTCGTAGGCTTCCTGAATCTCGTTGAACTTGTCGCTGGCAAATTTGATGAATTCCTCGGGCAGCCCCTTTGCCTCTATCTTATCCGGATGATATTCCCGCACCAGCGCCCGGTACTGTTTCTTTATCTCCTCATCACTGGCGTTCTCATCCACCTTGAGCACTGCATAATAGGGATCACTGCGCTTCACATACCGGGACAACAGCCGTTCATAGTCCCTGCCGGAATGCCCGAAAATCCGGACAGCAGATCTGAGCATCACCTCTTCATCGGATGAGATATTCCCGTCTGCAGCAGATACCCGGAATAAAATATCCAGCATCAATTCCAGGATATTGGGCTGATATCTGAAGACGGAATAGAACTGCCGTGCAAAATCATCAAAGGTCTCCGGAGCGGAAACGGCCTGGCGGAAAATAGTTTTGGCAGTGTCCTGCCCCGCAGCGTCCAGCTGGAGATCCCGGGTCATGAACTGCTCTACCGCCTTGATTTCATTCTCATTGATCCGGCCGTCCGCCTTTGAAATTTTGGCCAGCATGGAGAAGGCTGCAGTAAAAAATACGAGCTGGGCTTCCTCATTGGATGACAACACACCGTCCCTGCCGGGGATGGACCTGAGATACGCGTCTTCTTTTTTGTCCACAAAAGTATGTCCGAAGGCGGCGCCGGCCACCGCACCAATGGGGCCGCCCAAAGCAAACCCGATGGTCCCACCGACCATTTTTCCAAGCCAGCTCATAGGTTAGTTTCTCCACTCTCTTTCAGATATTCTCATCAAAAAACCTTGTCACAAATCAGAGGATTTACTATAACCACTTATGTTTCGAGCGTCAAACACTTAAGAATTATCGGGGGAGCATGCTGGCAAAAAACGTCGTTGGCACCATTATTCTGATTCTGAACACGGCCGGACTTGGCTTTGTGCTTTATCTGTGTATGATCAGCCTGCTGAACCATTTTTTCCCCAAAGAGGTGGAAGAGGAACCGGAACCGGCGCATGTCCGGTCTGAGGATATTGTCATTGATGATGACTTCATTCCGGATGAGGATGACCTCCTCAAGGACATGGACCTCTCGGATCTGGACAATTTAAATCTGGATGATTTTGAGTAGTCTTTAGCTTGACACCACCATTACCACCAGGCACATCTTATGAAATCCAAGACAACACAATTTGTTAAACGGTTCTCAGCCTTTTGCCTGTCTGCCGTAATCTGTATGGTTGTGGGATGCACCTCAAGCCAGTCTCCGGGGCCGGCGGTGTATCACGCGAATACCCATCAGGAAGCCCCCCGTTCGGTAATCACGGTGGTGGATGATTCCCTGACCCTTGCCAAAATAAAAAAGAAAATCTTTTATGATGATCTGGTGGACCAGGATGATATTGACATCTCTGTCCGCCACGGTGTGGTCTATCTTACCGGGACGGCCAAGGACGAATATCACAGACGAATGATGACGGACCTGATCCGTACGGTGGACGGGGTGACCCGTATTGAAAACCGGATGAATCTGGCCCATCGGGGCACGGTGTTTCAAACCGCAGAAAGTTTGGTGGTGGACCAAATTCGGATGAACCTGATCCGCGACCCGGATCTTGCCACCCTGCCCCTGGCTGTGGAGGCCACGCCCACCCGGGTGATTCTTTCCGGGCAGGTGAGATCCGAAGTCCAGAAACAAAAGGCGGCCACCATTGCTGCAACCTTTGCTGGTGACCGCCAAATTATCAACGAAATCAAGTTCCCCTGATCCACCTTCAGTATTTTAGGCAGGTGCCGGCTTTTTCTGCCAGCGCTTCTTCTTTTTGACCTTCTCCTTCACCGGGGCACAGCGTGTCTCGATGCACCCCTGACCCAGAATGGTCTCCACTTCTTTGAAATAGCCAGGGTGGGCATCGGCCCGGTACTCGTCCCCCAATTTCACAAGAACCGGCGGGTGTTCCCCGTCGATTTTTATCCGCAAAAAGGAGATGCATTCGCCGGGGTAACGTTCAATGACCGGTTTAATCTGCTCCAGAATTTCAACCCCGTGGTTCACCGCATCCACCTCGATGAGGATACCGGAAGTCCACTCATTTTCCGCCTGTTCAATGGGAACGATCTTTTCCCCCAGCAGCTTCACCGTATTTTCCGTTTTCTGGACCTCTGCCTCCAGAATGACCACCTGCTCCTGGGAGAGGAAGGTATGGGTCTGGGCGTAGAGCTTGGGAAACACCACCACCTCCACGGACTGGAACTGGTCCTCAATGGCACAGAAGGCCATCATATCCCCTTTTTTGGTCTTGTGAATCTTCAGTACCTTGAGGGTCCCGCCGATGCGAACCATCTTTTCATTGGCCGCATCCTGGAGGGTAATGGTATTGACACTGGCGTACTTTTTGAGAACATCCCCGAATTTGTCCATGGGATGGCCCGTGATATAAAAGCCCAATGCCTCTTTTTCAAGCTCCAGCAGGGCATTGTCTTCCCATTCCTCAATGTCCGGCATCCGGGGTACAGAGGACGGCAGGGTCACCCCCATACCGGAGTCGGCAAAGAGGTCTAACTGGGAATCCGCCTTCTCTTTCTGGATTCTTGAACCGTGTTCCAGGGCATCTTCCAGCACAGCCATCATCTGGCTGCGCTTGTTGCCCGTGGTGTCAAAGGCCCCGCATTTGATCAAGGCTTCCAGCACCTTTTTATTTGCCTTGTGGGTGCTCACCCGCTCGCAGAACTCATAGAGGCTTTCAAAGGGACCTTCTTTCTGCCGTTCCTCCACAATAATCTCTACAATGGCGTCCCCGACCCCTTTGATGGCAGCCATGCCGAACCGGATGGACCCGTCTTCAACGGT